>DQED01000096.1:0-12223 GCA_003525525.1 Desulfovibrio sp. | reverse complement strand
TGAACTGGCTAGCAAAATACATCCGGCTCATGCCAGCCGCCGCCGCAAGGTCCGCCAGAGTAATCTCGTCAGCGATGTGAGCATCGACATACTCGACGACGCGCTTCACGCGCCACTTCGGCAGTGGCGACGGCGCTTTGCGGGTCGGCTGTTCCAATTCTGCCTTGGCGGAGACCGGTAGCTCGAAAAGACGCGCTACGATCGCGAGGCGTTTCTCGCTTTCGCCGCGCCGATCCAGCTTGTCGGGATTGACGCCGGCTTCCACGAGCGCCTTGGCCAAGCGATCTAGGACCGCTGTTTCTACTGTTCCGCCGAGTGCCCGTTCGACGCTTCGATACTGCGCAGCGTTGCCGTGGAAGTCTGAGGTCAATTGAAGCGACATCGCGTAAGACCTTCCCTTTTTCATTCATCTCTGGCCGCTGGATGACCTGGATCAATGTCATTGGGGAATCCGGCGGGTGTTTTGGAAGGTACGGGAGCCACCTACAACGCTCCATTCTACGAGGGTTTTTAGGCCTACATCGTCAGATTAGTCGGAGCATACTTTGGTATGGCGAGAGTAGCTGTTGGTTTGGGGCGCCGTATTTGGGGCCGTTCGTCTCCGGCCAGCGTCGTTGAGGCTGGTTCGATTGTTTCAAAGCGTGCGTTTCCGAAATCTCGGATGCGAAACCAGAATATTCCTGCGCGCCCGAGTGTCATTGTGGGGGCCATGAGGAACGTGAGTGCTCTCGTCCGTGTTAACCACCCGACTTACGGCGTCCTGGCAACACCTTCGCCCCATCCCCCGGGGTTGTCCCCCTAAGGTGCTCTGACGCCCCAAAGCGCGCCGGCCTGAACGCAGTCGGCGCGCTTTTTTTTGTTCCCGATCAGCGTGGCTGACCGCGGAGGCGGGGCGCTACAAACGAGCGTATAATTTAAATTGGTCGGCGAAGACGGCACGTTGAAGGGGCCGATGCGGTTCAATCCGCCTTAATGTTTGAGAAGGACTGCCGAAGTGTCGCAAAATCCCCTGATCAGCATCATCGACGATGATGAGGCGGTTCGTGTGGCGACCGAGAGCCTCGTGCGGTCGCTCGGATTCGGTGCGAGTACGTTTGCGTCCGCGGAAGAATTCTTGAAGTCTGCTCGGTTGGCGGAAACGTCGTGTGTCATTACGGATGTTCATATGCCGGGCATGACCGGCGTCGAGTTGCAGACTTACCTGTTGGCACAGGGGCATCATGTGCCGATGATCTTTATTACGGCGTTTCCGGAAGAGCGAACGCGTGAACGAGTCAACGCCGCAGGGGCGGTCGGCTTTTTAAGCAAGCCGCTCGATGGCGGCGCCATGATCCAATGCATCGATAAGGCTCTGGGGCGTGATCCCGAGCCCACCCGCCACTAACCGTTAACTGGTCAATCGGCGGCAGATTTCTGGTCCGCCGCCGATCGCATTTGTTGGTGCGATATCAGCCCTGGCTCGTGGGGACGGCAACGAACCGGTCGCCTTGAGCGGTCTTCAGCTGCATCAGCACTGCGCGCTTGTTTGCGTTCTTGGCTTCTTTCAACGCCCGCTTGACATCCGCCGGGCCGGAAACGGACTTACCGCCGACTGAAAGAATGACGTCGCCTTGCTGAATGCCCTTTTCGGCAGCCTTGCCGTCGGGATCGACATTCATCACCACGGCGCCTTGCGTGCCGGCGCCGTCGACCTGATCAGCCGGAGCTAAGGTCATGCCGAGCTTGAAGTCGCTGTCGGAATTCTCGCCGTTTTGAGCCATCTTACCGTCAGGATATTTGCCGACGTGAAGATCGACGCTGCGCTTTTCGCCATTGCGGATATAGGAGATCTTGATCTCCGATCCCGGCGACACTGCAGCAATGGTGCGGGCCAGATCGCGGCCGTCTTTGATCTCGTGATCATTGACGGAAACGATGACGTCCTGCGACTTCAGGCCCGCACGGGCGGCGGGACCGCCATCCTGCGGTTCGTCGACGAGTGCGCCCTTCGCCTCTTTCAGGCCTAAGCTATCTGCAATGTCGGCCGTTACTGGCTGGATCGATACGCCGATCCAACCGCGGGTGACGTGGCCGGTCGAGCGCAACTGATCGGAGACATACTTCACCGTTTCGGCCGGAATATCGAACGCGATACCGACTGAGCCACCCGACGGCGAAAAGATAGCGGTATTCACGCCGACAACTTCACCGTTCTGGTTGAAGGTTGGACCGCCGGAGTTACCCTTATTGATCGGGGCATCGATCTGGATGAAATCGTCGTACGGCCCGGACCCAATGTCTCGCCCGTTTGCTGAGATAATACCGGCGGTGACAGTGCCGCCGAGACCGAACGGATTGCCCATTGCCACGATCCAGTCGCCGATGCGCGGAGATTTGGTCGCGAGGCGGACATAGGGGAAATCGGTCGAACCATCGACTTTCAGAAGTGCAAGGTCGGTCTTCGGATCGGTGCCGGCGACCTTTGCCTTATATCGCTTGCCGTCCGTCGTCATGATCTCGACGCTCTTGGCGTGGTCGACGACGTGATTATTCGTGATCAAATAGCCGTCAGCCGAAATGAAGAAGCCAGAGCCCTGAGCCTGCATCAGGTGCGGCTGAGGCTTGCCGTTTTGCCCCTGTGATTGCGGACCGAACTGGAATGGGAGACCTTGAAACGGAGTGCCTTCGAACGGGTTTTGGCCCTGTCCGGGCTGGCTCGAGTCGGCAACCTGGTCCACTTCTTCAGCCTTCACGAAGACCGAAACGACGGCCGGCTTCACGCGTTCTACGAGATTGGCGAAGCTCGGGAGGGCCTGTTGTGGTGCATCGGTCGTGCTCAAATCTGCGACCGGGGTCATGAGCGAATTCGGTGCGGGCTTGTCGGCTGCGAAAACGGCTCCGGCGCCGAGGAGGGCAACGATTGCGGCGCAGGCGGCCAATTTAGCTTTATGGTTCGCCATTACGCGGCCGGAACTCGAATATTGCGGCGCGTTCATGTTGGTCTCGTCCATCATCGTCTTTCCTGATTCTTCGAGGAGCGGTGCGTGCGACGGGCACCGGCCCCCCAGGCTGGGGTTGACGCAAATTTGCCAAAGCCAAGCTTTCCGGAATCCGTCCAACGGCTTAAAATTCAGAAAGTAAAAGTCCTATTCCATTCGGAGCGGTTGTTTCGAAAAATGCGATGCCTATCGTGTAATCCGGAAATTTGAGATCGTTTGAGAAAGAAAGCGATCGAGGAAAGTCATTAGTTTCGGAGCGATATGGGTATCGTCCGTCGTGGGCGGACACCTCAGGAGTGACGGGCATGGGACGACGTTTTTATTCACGGATTACAGATGAAGCCGAGGCGAGCAAGTTCGCAGACATCGACGATGCGGCCGCCGTCTATCCTGATCATGATATCGTCACGCGCCACTTCGCCGGCCCGTTGACGATCGGTGATTTCGTCACCGCTTTCGCGGAGGGCTCGGAAGGTCACGGTGGGCTTCCAACCTATTTGCGGATCACTCTTCAGGGAGACGCTTCGAAGCTTCGAAAGCTGATGACTGAGCCGCGAAGAGGTTGGACGTCGACGCGCACATCGCACTGATCGCGCACGAGGCGGTGCTGCCCTAACTCGCCATTTACCGCTTTCCGACATGGCAAGGTCGGGCCTTTGGCAATTTGATCTATTTCGTTGGCAAGGGTGTCGAGATGCCCGAAGAAGGGCCTCTAGAACCAATAGGTGGAGTTAGCCCCATGTCAGATCTCGTCGTCATCGTTTATCCGTCCGAGGCAAAGGCCGAGGAAATGCGTACGAAGCTTTTCGACCTTCAAAAAGAGTACCTGATCGAGATTAAAGACGCCGTGATTGCCGTGAAGCATGAGGACGGCAAGGTGAAGCTTAACCAGCTCATTAATACGACGGCGGCAGGTGCTCTCTCGGGCGGTTTCTGGGGCACGCTCGTGGGCATGATTTTCCTGATGCCGTTGCTTGGTGCTGCGGTTGGGGCTGCATCCGGCGCGCTGGGCGGGGCACTTTCCGATTACGGCATCAATGACGACTTCATGAAGGACCTGTCCGCGAGCCTGCAGCCGGGCAGCGCGGCGCTGTTTGTGGAAATCAAGAAGATGACCGAGGACAAGGTTCTCGACGAACTCAAGGGCACGGGCGGCAAGGTGCTCCAGACCTCGCTCTCCCACGACGACGAGGCCAAGCTCAAGGACGCCCTGGCCGCGGCCGCGTCCGGCGCGTAGCCGCCGCCGCGTCATTCGTTCGCCAAGGCCCCGCCGCGTCCCGCGGCGGGGCCTTTTTGCGCCCGCGCCGGATGGCCCGTCGCGCCAGGCCACTTTTCGGTGCCTGCTTCCGCAGAGCTTCGCGCTGGGGTATGCTCGCCTGCGAAACCGGTCCTTGGGCCGCAAGGAGGACGCCATGAAAACGCTGTTCGACGCCGTGACCGTCAAGGGCGTGCGCTTTTCCAACCGCCTGCTGCGCTCGGCGACCTGGGAACGGCTGGCCGACGACGCCGGCCGGATCACCCCGGAACTGGCCGCGGTCTACGCCAGGCTCGCAGCCGGCGGCGTCGGCGGCATCATCGTCAGCGCCACGTACCTGGATGCGACCTCCCGGGCCCTGCCCGGGCAGATCGGGCTTTGCGACGCCACGCACCTGCCGGGGCACAGGGGGCTTACGGAAACGGCCAGGGCCGCGGGCGTGCCCATGCTGCTCCAACTGAGCTTTGCCGGCCGCGACGGCGTGCTGTGGCGCGCGGGCGATCCTCCCACTGCGGAGCTCGACGCCTTGCCGGCGCTTTTCGCCCACGGCGCGCGCCTGGCCCGGGAGGCCGGCTACGCCGGGGCGCAGATCCACAGCGCGCACGGCTACTTCCTGAGCCAGTTCCTCCATCCGACGGCCAACACACGCACGGACGCCTACGGCGGCTCCCCGGTAAAGGGGCGGGCCCTGCTCGAGGCGATCTACGCGGCCATGCGCCGCGAGGCGGGCGAGGATTTCCTGCTGGCGGTCAAGCTGGACTGCCGGGACCTCGGTGAAACGCCGGGCGTGTTCGAGGCCTGCCTGGACACGGCCAGGGCCCTGGACGCGGCCGGCATCGACCTCGTGGAGATCAGCGGCCTGGGCGGCAACAAGGGGCTTTGCAACGGATCGGAGCAGGCCGAGTCGGTCTTTGGCAGCGAAGCGGCGGCCGTGGCCGCGGCCATCCGCGCGCCGGTCGCCCTGGTCGGGGCCAACCGGTCCGTGGAAACCATGGAAGCGCTGCTCGGACGCACGGACATCGCCTTTTTCGCGCTGTCGCGGCCGCTTCTGTGCGAACCGGAACTGGTCGCGCGCTGGCGCGCCGGCAACCTCGCGCCGAGCGCCTGCATTTCCTGCGGCGGCTGCTACAACGACGACGGCAACCGTTGCCTGTTCGTCGACCTGTGACGCAGCGAAGCGCACGCGAGAGACGGCCTGCGGGAGATACGCCAGGGCCCCGTCCCTTTCGGGGCGGGGCCCTGTTCCGGCTGCCGCGGCCGGCCCGGCCGCGGGCGCGGACTAGGAGGCGATGGGGCCGTTGAAGGTGATGGACACGACTTCGTAGTTGATCTTGCCGCGCGGGGCGTCCACCACGAGTTCGTCGCCCACCTGCTTGCCGAGTAGGGCCTGGCCCACCGGCGAGAGGATGGAGATGGTGCCCTTGCTGGGTTCGGCCTCGTCCGGGCCGAGCAGGGTGTATTTCTTCAGGTCGCCGGTGTCCACGTCCTCGATCTCCACCGTGGCCCCGAAGATGGCCTGGTCGCCGTCGAGGGTGGCCAGATCGATGACGTTGAAGCGCGGCATGCGCGATTCGATGAAGTTGATGCGGGCTTCGAGCATGCCCTGGCGTTCCCGGGCGGCTTCATACCCTGCGTTCTCGCGCAGGTCGCCTTCCTCGCGGGCCTCCTTGATGGCCAGGATGACTTCCGGCCGCTCTTTCTTGAGCCGCTCCAGTTCGCGCTCGAGTTTCCTGAAACCTTCCACGGAAATAGGAATACTGTCCATCGTCATACCTTGCGATAGGTTGGATTGTCGGGAAAAACCAACGACAACGGCCCCGCCCGGACGGGCGTGGCCGCGAAAAGGTCGTGGAGACACTCGGGTCACGGACGGTTTTTGGGTTAGACCATCCTGTGTCAGCGGTCAAGCCCGGGCTGTCCCGGCCGGCCGCCGCCCGGTTGCCCGGGGGCGGGGTTTCGGGCTAGGATGGCGTCGCCGCATTTTTCCATCCCCCGACCCTTTTCCCGGAGCCCCTGATGCGCGTCTATCTCGCCGGACCCCTTTTTTCCCAGGCCGAACGCCGGTTCATGGCCCATCTGCGCGACCGCGTCGCAGCCCTGCCGGGGGTTGCGGCCCTGTGGCCCGGGGACCTTTTTGCGGACGACGACCTGGAGGCCATGGGGCCGGCGGCCAAGGCGCACATTTTCCGCGGCTGCGTGGAAGGGCTCGCGGGCTGCGATCTGGTCGCGGCGGTCCTGGACGGGCCGCAGGTGGACGACGGCACGGCCTGGGAGGTGGGTTTCGCCTACGCCCGCGGCATGCCGGCCTGGGGCCTGCGCACGGATTTCCGCGTCGCCGGCGACACCGCCCATTCGCTCGTCAACTGCATGATCGAATGCTCCCTGGAGCGAACCTTCCGCGATGTCGAACCGTTGCTCGATGCCCTGGCCGCCCGCGCGGCCGCGTCGGGCGGGTCGGCGCGAAGTTGACCAAAGTTTCATTTGCAAGAGTGTTACGGATGGCATATTGGACGTGACACTGCTCTGACAGGTTTTCCCGCTCCGCATACTTCTAGCTGGAGGGATGGCGCCAGTCATGACGGAAGTCTGTTACGATCCGCTACGCGATCTCGTCGAACGGCTTTGTTGCCAGGTCTACCTCGACGCCGGGGGCAACGTCCGCCTGGGCTTTTCCCGGCGGCACGACCTCACGGCCATGATGACCGCCCAAGGCATCGCCCGGTCCAATGCCGGCGAGCTGCGCGACCGCCTGCGCCAGGGCGCGGCGGCCGAACCCGACGGTAATAACGCCGCCCCCGACATTTCCGAGAAAAACGCCACGTGGCCCGAGCAGATGGTCCACGGCGCGTTTTGTCCGCTGATCTGAGCAGCTCGGGACGTTCACCGGCGATCCTGTCGTTGTTTTTTCAGAAGAGACTGTTTCACAGCGTTTTTGAAATTCCGTGAAGGCGCGCCTTGCGGACGTGCGGCAAGGCGCAAGGGGCTTCGCACGCCTTTGCGTGGAGCGCCCGCAGGCGATGCTGCGGGCGCTGCGCCTTGAGGCGCGGCATGGTCCTCGACAGGACGCCTGCCTTCGGGAGGAAGCGCCCGGGGCAGGCGCTTGCCGGCGCAAAGCGCCGGCGGGAGCATGGCGATGGCCACGACCGGTGCGACAGGTTCGGTTCTCGTCTTTTCCGACGTGCATTTCGATCCGTTCGCCGACCAGGCCCTGGTTCCCGCCCTGGCCGCCGCCGACGTGTCGCAGTGGAAATCCCTTTTCGCCGCTTCCGGCCAGACCGCTTTTTCCGCCTACGGCACGGACACCGATTACAGCCTCTTCGAATCGGCCTTGGACAGCATGGCCCGGACCGCCTCGGGCGTGGACCTGATCATTTTCCCCGGCGACGCCCTGGCCCACGGCTTCTGGTCCAAATACCCGGCCCTGACCGGGGATGCGAGCGAGGCCGGCCTCGAATCCTTCATCCAGAAAACGGTGACCTTCTTCGTCGGGGAAGTGGACAGCCGTTTTCCCGACGCCACGGTGCTGTGGACCATCGGCAACAACGACAGTGCCGACGGCGACTACAAAAGCGCGCCCGGCGACGCCTACTTCAGCCTGACCGCTCCAGCCGTCGCCTCGGCTTTTCTGGGCAATGACGCGGACCGGGCCGCATTTCTGACAGGCTACAGCCAGGGCGGCTATTACGCCCTGGAGCCCGACGGGCCGACCGGCATCAGGTACGTCGTCTTAAACGACATCTATTGGTCCGAAAAATCCGAGGAAACCGCGGCAGGCGTCATGGAGCTCGCCTGGTTCGCCGGAGAGCTCGCGGACGCGGCCCGGGATTTCCAGAAGGTCTGGGTCGTGACCCACATCCCGGTCGGCGCGGATGCCAAGTCCTTGGCGGACAAGACGGAAGCGGGCGACGCGGCAGCCTACAAAGGTCTGCTGGCCGACGGTTTCAACAACGCCTTCGTCGCCCTGGAAACGGCCTACTCCGCGACCATCGCCGCCACCTTCACCGGGCATACCCACCGCGACGAGTTCCGGCTCGTTTCCTTCGACGCCGCGACCGCGCCCACGGAGCTGACGAGCGTTTCACTCTCCATCTCGCCCGTGGACAGCAACAACCCCGGCTACGAGATCTACGCCTACGACACGGCGAGCGGGGATCTTCTCGACAAGGCAACCTATTCCCTGGACCTTGCCGCGCCCGGTTCGGGCTGGAGTCTGGAATACGATTTCGCCGCCGTCTACGGCCATGGCCTGGCCACGGCCGGGGATTGGCTGACCGTGGCCGGGGGAGTCCTGCTCGACCCGGTCTCCCGGGCGGCCTATGCCGATTACTACACCGCCCAGGCGGACACGGACGCGGCCGTCTCCGCGCAGACCCTGCCCGTCTACTGGCTGGCCATGACCAATGCCACGTCCTCGGGCTACGCCGCCGCGTCCTCGCTGCTGGCGGCTTCCTGAACGCCGGCTTCCCGGGTCGGGGGAGGCGGTTTTTTTCTGGGCGGGTCCGTCGGCATTGTTGACAATGATATTGAATATCATTTACAGATCGATCCGACGCCGGGCGCGCCCACCCGGGGCCGTTACACGGTCCAGGGCCAGCCTGCGTTGCGAGGCCGCCGCTCAGATTCCATGCGGCGGGCGCAAAAGGAGGGAAGCCATGGTCACATCGATGCGGCAGTTGGCCGTCAATCAGAGGGGATGCATCAGCGCGGTCACGGCGAGCGGGGAGCTGGGGCGCCGCATCCGGGACATGGGGCTTGTGCCCGGCACGCAGCTCATGGTCGTGGGGCGTGCGCCCCTGGCCGATCCGGTGGCGGTGCGCATGAAGGGGTTCACCCTGTCGCTGCGCAACAGCGAAGCCGATTTCATCAGTGTGGAGGCGCTCTAAGATGGCGCAGACCATCCGCGTGGCCGTCTCCGGCCAGCCCAACTGCGGCAAGAGCACAATGTTCAACGCCATCACCGGCGGCTCGGCGCGGGTAGGCAACTATCCCGGCATCACCGTGGACCGCCTGGAGGGCATCTACCGGGAAAACGGCCACATAAGCCAGCTCGTGGACTTGCCCGGCACCTATTCCCTGACCTCCTATTCCATGGAGGAGCTCGTCGCGCGAAACGTCATCGTGGACGAGCACCCGGACGTGGTCATCAACATGATGGACGCCACGGCCCTGGAACGCAGCCTCTATCTCGCCGTGCAGCTCATGGAGATCGGCGCGCCGCTGGTGCTCGGCCTCAACATGATGGACGAGGTGCGCCGCAGCGGCGTGACCATCGATGTGGACAAACTGTCGCAACTGCTCGGCGTGCCGGTGGTGCCCTGCGTGGCCCGTCTGGGGCAGGGCCGCAAGGAGCTCATGCAGGCCGTGGCCGAAACGGCCGACCGGACGCAGGGCAAATGGACGCCGTTTCGCCTGTCCTACGGTCCTGACCTCGATCCGATCCTCGAGCGCATGTCCAGGGCCATCGAGGACGCGCAGTTCCTGACCGGCCGTTACGACCCGCGCTGGCTGGCGGTCAAGTACCTGGAAAACGACGAGCAGGTCCTGGCCGAGGGCGCAAAGGCCGGCGCGACCCACGACGCGCTGCTCGCCCTTTGCGCCGAGGCCGAGGCCGTCACCCGGAAAAACAGCGCCACCACCCCGGACGCCATCATCGCCGACTGGCGCTACGGCTTCATCAACGGCCTCATCAAGCAGGGCGTGGTGCGCGGCAGCGACGCACTGCGGCGCAACAATTCCGACGCCATCGACAAGATCGTCACGCACAAGCTGCTCGGGCCGCTGATCATGCTGGCCGTGCTCTACGGCATGTTCCTGGTCACCTTCACCCTGGGCGCGTATCCGCAGGGCTGGATCGAGAAAGGCTTCGAGTGGCTCGGCGAGATGGGCACCACGTACATCCCCGAAGGCTACGTGCAGTCGCTGCTCGTGAGCGGCATCATCGGCGGCGTGGGTTCGGTCATCGGCTTCACGCCGCTTATCTGCATCATGTTCGCCATGCTGGTCTTCCTCGAGGACCTCGGCTACATGGCGCGCGTGGCCTACATGCTCGACCGGGTGCTGCGGATTTTCGGCCTGCACGGCATGTCGGTCATGCCGTTGATCATGTCCGGCGGCATTCCGGGCGGCTGCGCCGTGCCGGGCGTCATGTGCGCGCGCACCCTGCGCAGCCCGCGCGAGCGCCTGGCCACCATCCTCACCGCGCCGTTCATGGTCTGCGGCGCCAAAACCACGGCCTACCTCATGCTCGTGGCCGCATTTTTCCCGGACAATCCGACCCGGGCCATGTTCTTCGTGGTGCTTGCGGCCTGGGCCTTCGTGCTGCTCGTCTCCAAGCTCCTGCGTTCCACCATGATCAGGGGCGAAAGCACGCCCTTCGTCATGGAAATTCCGCCCTACCGCCTGCCGACCCTGCGCGGCGTGCTGCTGCACACCTGGGAGCGGGTCTGGCAGTACGTGAAAAAGGCCGGCACGGTGATCCTCGCCGTCTCCATCCTCATGTGGGCCGTCATGACCTTCCCGGAACTGCCCGAGGATACCGTGGCCCAGTACGACACGCAAAAGGAGCAGGCCGCCGAACAGGTCAAGGCCGCCCATCCCGACGCGGGCGAGGAGGAGCTGGCGACCCTGACCGAGGATGCCCAGAAGGAGATCGAGGACGCGCAAAACGAAGCGGCGCTCAAATACTCCACGGCCGGCCGGGTGAGCGAGGCGCTCACGCCGCTGACCAATCTGGCCGGCTTCCCCTGGCAGGCCAACATCGCGCTGATCGGCGCGTTCGCGGCCAAGGAAGTCTTCGTCTCCACCATGGCCACGGCCTATTCCATGGGCAAGGTGGACCCGGAGGAGCCGGAATCCTTGAGCGAACGCCTGGCGGCCGACCCGGCCTGGTCCCTGCCGGCGGTGCTTTCGGTTTTCGCCTTCATGCTGCTCTACACGCCCTGCATGGTCACGGTGGTGGTCATCGCCCGGGAATCGAACTGGAAGTGGGCGACCTTCTCCGTTGTCGGCAGCCTGTGCTTCGCCTTCGTGGTCTCGGTCCTCATTTACCAGGTCGGCACGGCGCTCCTGACGTAGCCTGGCAAAGGGGCCTTCCCTCGCGCCGACACGCGATCCGCACGCCCGGAGCAAGCCGCTTCGGGCGTGCGGCTTTTCGGGGAGGCGCTTCAGGAATGCCGCCAGGGCGTGCGTTCACCGGCGGCGCGCAATGTGTCGAAGGCCTCGCGCGCCCTGGCCACGGCGTCGCGATGGGCCACGGCCCAGGCGGCCAGGGAAGCGATGGGATCGCCCAGGGATCGTCCGAGCGCGGTCAGGGCGTAACGCACCGCCGGAGGATAGCCGTCCGTGACCGTGCGCGCGACCAGTCCATCACGTTCCAGGCTTTGCAGGCTCTTGGAGAGCATGCGCTTGGAGATGCCCCCCACGGCCCGTTGCAGTTCGTTGAACCGGGTCTCTCCGCGCTTGCCCAGGTTCAGGATGATGAGCACGCTCCATTTGTCGCCGATGCGGTCGAGCACGTCGCGGATGGGGCAGGGCTCCCGGGAGCGCGCCGCAGTGGTAAGCGGAGTCTCGTCGCGTGAGGGCATTGGCGGTCCTTGGGGTTACTGCGGTGTTACCTGGGCAGGAAAAACTGCCTTCTTCACAACCTGGTAACAAATGGTAACCTTGCTGCAAAGCGGCTCCACGCCGCGAGGAGGCACAGCATGCGCATCGCGCTCATCGGGGCCACGGGCTACGTCGGCTCCGCCATTTTGCAGGAGGCCTTGTCCCGGGGCCACGACGTCACGGCAATCGTGCGCCATGCGGAGAAGTTGCCCGCCCATCCGAACCTCACCCCCAAGGCCGTGGACGTCGCCGACGTCGCCGCCCTGGCCGCGGCCCTTGCCGGCTGCGAGGCCGTCGTCCACGCCTATGCGCCGCCGCGCGACCTTGACGTGGCGGCGCGCATCGCCGCGCAGCGCCAGGGCACGCGCGCCATCCTCGACGCCATGAA
>DQED01000358.1 GCA_003525525.1 Desulfovibrio sp. | reverse complement strand
CGATCCCCAGGAAGCCTTCCGCTGGTACAGGCTCGCCGCCGGCCAGGGCTATCCGCAGGCCCAGGCCATGCTGGCCGGATTTTATTACGAGGGGCGCGTGGTGCCGCGCGACTTCGAATCCGCCCTGTTCTGGCTGACGCTCGCCAGCGCCAAGCCGGGCGGCGACCCGCTGCTCGTGCGCGCCGGCAAGGCCAAGGCCGTGCTGGAAAAGCGCCTGACGCCGGACCAGATCGACCGCGTGCGGCAACGCCTGGCTGCCTTTCAGCCCGCGGCCTTCGATCCCGCAGCCGAAAAGGCGGTGCTCGCCGCCATCAAATTCCTGCCGCCAAGCGCGAGGGGACCGGGATTTCCCGCCGCAGCCGGCGCCAGGAGCCAGGCCGTGGCTCCGCCGCCGGCCGGCGAGGCCGACCCCAAGGCATTGTTCTGACGCATCCCCGACGCGACCAACCGCTTTTTTCCCGTTCCCCCCTTGCAATGCCCGCTTTCCCCTTCTAGTGTCGTTAAAAGACCCCGATCCCGCAACACGCGCCGCGCACGGCAAGGAGGTTCCATGAAACGCCTGCTTCTCGTCTGGCTTTGTCTCGCCATCCTGTGTCCTGCCGCTTCCGCCGCCCTGGCCCAAGGGAACAAAGGCACCAAGGAAGAGGCCGTGGCCATGGTGCAAAAGGCCGTGGCCGCCATCAAGGCCGACGGCAAGGAAAAGACCTTCGCCGCCATCGACGACCCCAACGGCCCCTACCGCGACCGCGACCTGTACGTCGTGGTCTACGACCTCGCGGGCAAATGCCTGGCCCATGGCGCAAACCCCAAGCAGATCGGCAAGGATCTTCTCGAACTGCGCGACCCGGACGGCAAGTACTTCGTCAAGGAGCGGGTGGATCTGGCCAAGACCAAGGACAGCTTCTGGCAGGACTACAAGTTCCTCAATCCCTCCAACAAACTCATCGAGCCCAAGTCGATGTATATGGAAAAGGTCGACGGCATGCTCGTCGGCTGCGGCGTGTACAAGTAAGGCCGGTTTCCCGACCCTGCATCCCTGCCATAACTCTCCCGGGAGGCCGCCATGAACGGCTTGCGCATGGGAACGCGAATCATCGGCGCGTTCCTCGTCGTCTCCGCCATAGCCCTTGCAGTGGGCGCCGTCGGCTACAAAGGGCTGCGCCAGACCTCCGCGTCCATGGAGGAGATTGTCCACAATCGCCTGCCGGTCATCCCGGCCCTGCTGCGCATCGGCACGGCCATGCGCGAGATCATCGTGGCCCAGCGCACGCTGCTCGTGCCCGGCATCGACGGCGCGTTCGCCGCCGAACAGTCGGACATCGTGGCGAAGGCCCGGGAAACCATCCGGGCGGCCATGGACGAAGTCGCGGCCTCGCCCCAAACCCCGGAGGAAAAAACCCGCATCGACGCCCTGGTCGCCATCCTCCAGAAGACCAGGCAGGCCAACGACGCCCTTTTCGCCAAGATCCGCGACTGGGAAAAGGACAAGTCCGACATCCTGGCCACCATGGACGTGCTGGCCACCACCTCGGACATGCGGACCATCCACAAGCAAAGCCTGGCCGCCCTGGACGCCGCCATCGAGTCCACGGTGGCCGCCTCCGGCGACGTCTCCCGCGCCGCCGAGGCGCAGGCCCGCGCCGACACGCGCAACATTCTCATCGGCATGGCGCTCGGCGCGCTGTTTTCCCTGGCCTTCGGCCTGGGGCTCACGCGCATCATCACCCAGCCCCTGGCGGCCGTGGTCCGCTACGCCGAAGACGTCAGCCGCGGCCAGCTCGACCGCAGCCTCGACGTGCGCTGTGTCGGCGAACTCTGCCAGCTCGCGGGCGCGCTTTCCCGCATGGTGACCGAGTTCAAGCGCCTGCTCGCCGAGGCCCGGGAAAAAAGCGAGGAAGCGGCCCGCGAAACCCGAAAAGCGAACGAGGCCACCCAGTCCGCCGAAACCGCCCGGACCCGGGCCGCCGAGGCCACGCGCCAGGGCATCGCCCAGGCGGCCTCGGAAATCGAACAGGTGGTGCACATCATCACCTCGGCCTCGGAACAGCTCTCCACCCAGATCGACCTGACCAGCCGCGGCATGGACCGGCAGTCCCGAAGCCTCGCCGGCACGGCCTCGGCCATGGACGACATGTCGCGCACCATCGCCGGCGTGGCCCAAAGCGCCGGAGAAGCCGCCGGCACCGCCGAGGAAGCCCGCGACAAGGCCCGGGAAGGCCAGGACGTGGTCGGCACGGTCGTGACCGGCATCGGGCAGGCGCAGCACATGGCGCTCGGGCTCAAAAAGGACATGGGGGCGCTTGGCGGACAGGCCGAGGGCATCGGCCGTGTCATCGGCGTGATCAGCGAGATCGCGGACCAGACCAACCTGCTGGCCTTAAACGCCGCCATCGAGGCGGCGCGCGCGGGCGATGCCGGGCGCGGGTTCGCGGTCGTGGCCGACGAGGTGCGAAAGCTCGCCGAAAAGACCATGGCCGCGACCGCGGAAGTCGGCAAGGCCATCCGCGACGTCCAGGACGGCACGCAAAAAACCGTTTCCGGCGTGCGCGAGGCCGTGGCCGTCATCGAATCCGCCACCGGACTGGCCGACGAATCGGGCAAGGCCCTGTCCTCCATCGTGTCGCTCATCGAGACGGCTTCCGACCAGGTCCGTTCCATCGCCGCCGCCTCCCAGCAGCAGTCAGCCGCGGCCGAGACCATCGAACGCTCCATCGCCGACGTGAACCGGGTGTCCGAGGACACCGCCCAGGCCATGGAACGCTCGACGCAGACCGTGGAAGGACTGTCCGAGCAAACCCGGGAGCTCGGCGCGCTCATCGAGGAGCTTGGCGGGTCGAGCAAGGCGGCGCTTTCTGCCTGACGCGCCATGCGGCCTGCTGCGGTCTTTCCCCAGGGTGTCTTGACCGCCGACCCCGAAACGTCTACACTGCTGTGTTTACGTTCCAAACATCGTGTGAGTGCGATACAACGCCGCTTTCGGGATGGGTCCGGCCGCGGCCATACGCAACGGGGGAAGGAAGATGGGGTTACGTACTGACTTTATCTGGATGGATGGCACACTCACGCCTTGGGATCAGGCCAATGTGCACGTCCTGACCCACGGTCTGCATTACGGGTACGCCGTGTTCGAGGGCATCCGGGCGTACGAGTGCGTCGACGGCTCTTCGGCGGTCTTCCGTCTCAAGGAACATGTGGACCGGCTGTTCGGTTCCGCCAAGATTTTGGGCCTCGCCATCCCCTTCACGCCGGAACAGGTCGCAACCGCCTGCGTGGAAACGCTTGTCGCCAACAAGATGCGCGCCGGCTACATCCGGCCGCTGGTGTTCGTGGGCTCCGGGTCCATGGGCGTAAACCCCGCCGACAACCCCATCCGCGTGGCCATCGCCGTGTGGCCGTGGGGAGCCTACCTCGGCGCGGAAGCCCTGGAAAAGGGCATCAGCATCCGCACTTCGAGCTACACCCGCTTTCATGTCAATTCGATGATGAGCAAGGCCAAGTCGGCCGGCAACTACGTCAACTCCGTGCTGGCCAAGACCGAGGCCCTGGCCGACGGCTATGACGAGGCCATGATGCTCGACGCCTCGGGCTATGTGGCCGAGGGTTCGGGAGAAAACATCTATATCGTGAAAAACGGCGTGATCAAGACGCCGCCCCTGACCACGGTGCTCGCCGGCATCACCCGCGACAGCGTCATCGCCTTGGCCAAGGAAATGGGCTACGAGGTGGTGGAGCAGTTCTTCACCCGCGACGAGGTCTACGTGGCCGACGAGGCGTTTTTCACGGGCACGGCCGCCGAGCTGACCCCGATCCGCGCCCTCGACCGCCGCGTCATCGGCGAAGGGCATGCCGGTCCGGTGGCCAAGGCGCTCCAGAAGGCCTTCTTCAAGGTCGTCAAGGGCGAAAACCCGAAATACGCCGGCTGGCTGCACCGCTACAGCCTGTAACACGCCCCGGGCGGCCCCTTCGGCCGAGGGGCCGCCCGGACACCCGCATGAGCACCACCAGTCTTACCGCCAAATACCGGCCCCAGCGTTTCGCCGACGTGGCCGGGCAGGACGCCGTCAAGCGCATCCTGTCCCGGGC
>DQED01000357.1 GCA_003525525.1 Desulfovibrio sp. | reverse complement strand
GAACTTCGGAGTGGCCCAACCCGGGGCGGGCGTGCCGCGACAGCCCGGCCCCAACTTCGGGCCCGCCCGGCCGGGACGCTGACGCAAGGGCGTCCGCTGTCCCGCAGCCCCCGGCCCCCGGCCCCCGGCATTGACGCGATGCGCCCCCGCCGCTACCAAGGAAGGGTGGCGGCTTCCTCCACGCAACGCCTCAAGCCCAAGGAGTCCTTATGCGACGCGCCTTCCTGGCCGCGGCTCTCTTGCTCGTCCTTGCCGGTTGCGCCGGCTCCATGGCCAAAAGCCCGGAACTGGCCGGCGAACCCACGGTCTACGCCAAGGTCGTCAAGGAGCCCGATCCGTTGCTTCTGGGCTGCCACATGCGTTCGCGGCCCTCGGAGTACAACCGGCCCAACACCTACACCTATTGCCTGCTCAAAAAGGGCGACAAGTACGCCGTGTATTACGACTGGCGCGACGGCAAGACCCTGGAGGAACACAAGGGCTGGATGCCGTTCACGATAAACGGCGACCGCATGACCAGCGACACCGAACCGAGCGCCTACCTCGTCAAGGACGGCCGCGTCTGGCACAATTACGGCGGCCGCGCCACGCTGCACCCGATGCTGCCCAAGTAGGCGCGGGGGCCGGGCGCGGAGGCTTTTGCCAACGCACCCCGGTTTCTGCTATCGCTGCCCGAAACCGTGCCGCCACCCGTGACGTATCGAGGGAGCAAGCGCCTTGCGGCGCAGGACAGCCATGTGGGACAGCGAAATCGCGAGACGCTACGACGCCTGGTTCCGGACCCCGCCCGGGGCATTCGCCCTGTCGCGCGAGATCCGGCTGCTCGAACACATGACCGCCGGCTGGCCGCGCCGGGGCCAGCGGCTTCTGGAAATCGGCTGCGGCACGGGCATTTTCCTCGACGTGCTGCACGGCGCGGGCTTCGACGTGGACGGCCTCGACGCCTCCCCGGCCATGCTCGAGGCGGCGCGCCAGCGCATGGGCGACAAGGCCGACCTGCACGTAGGCGACGCCGGCCACCTGCCCTTCGACGACAACGCCTTTGATTTCTGCGTGCTGCTCACCGTGCTGGAATTCTGCCCCGACCCGGGGCTCGTGCTGCGCGAGGCCGCGCGCGTGGCCAGAAAGGCGCTGCTCGTCGGCTACCTCAACCGCTTTTCCTGCTACGGCCTGGCCATGCGCTTTTTCCCGGGGCACGCGCGCGGCCCCCTGCGCGAAGCCAAGTGGTTCACGCCCTGCTGCATGGGACGCCTGCTGCGCGCGTCCCTGGGCCGCCGCCCCTGCCGCACACGCTCCGTGCTCCCCGGCCCCAAGTCCACCTGGCGCGAGGCCGCGCCCTGGCGGCAGTTCAATAGCCCCATCCTGTCCCTGCCCGTGGGCGCGTTCTGCGCCACGACCGTGAGCCTTGCCGACGCGCCCGTCATGACGCCCCTGCCCGCGTTCAAGGCCAAGGCCTGCGTGGGCTGAAACGGGCCTGCGGCGCGGCTTTTGACAACAAGGCCCGTGTCGTCTACTCTCGTGCGTCTTTTCTAACGACACGGCGTTTGACCGCCCCCGGACCACGCTCCATGGAAAAAATACAGAAGATCAAAGGCTTCGCCGACCTCTTTCCGCCGGATTCCGGCGTCTTCTCCTTTATCGAGCAGACCGCCCGCGACGTCTTCTCCCGCTACGGCTACAGGGAACTGCGCGTGCCCGTGCTCGAACGCACCGAACTCTTCGCCCGCTCCATCGGCGAGGAAACCGACGTGGTGCAAAAGGAGATGTACACCTTCCCGGACCGCAAGGGCCGCTCCCTGACCCTGCGCCCCGAAGCCACGGCCGGCGTCATGCGCGCGCTGATCGAAGACAAGCGCACCGGCGAAGGGTTGCAGAAGTATTTCGCCTACGGCCCGATGTTCCGCTACGAACGGCCGCAAAAAGGCCGCATGCGCCAGTTCCACCAGATCGACGTCGAGGCCGTGGGCTCCCCGGACGCCCTGCTCGACGCCGAGATCCTGCTCATGCTCGACCACTACCTGCGGGCGCTGGGACTGGACAATCTTTCGATCGACCTCAACTCCCTGGGTTGCCGCCAGTGCCGGCCGGTCTTTCTCGAGGCGCTGCGCGAATTTTTAAAAGGCATGCACAAGGAGCAGCTCTGCGAAGACTGCATGCGCAGAAAGCTCACCAACCCCCTGCGCGTGCTCGACTGCAAGGTGCCGCAGTGCAGGGAGTTCACCGCCGACGCGCCGAAAATCACCGACCACCTCTGCCCGGAGTGCGCCGCGCACTTCGACGTGGTCAAGGGCGCGCTCGACGCGGCCGGGCTGCGCTACGTGCTCAACCCGCGCCTGGTGCGCGGGCTCGACTACTACGTGCGCACCACCTTCGAGATCGTCTCCGGCGACATCGGCGCGCAGTCTTCCGTGGCCGGCGGCGGACGCTACGACGGCCTGGTCGCCTCGCTCGGCGGCCCGGACGTGCCGGGCGTGGGGTTCGCCTGCGGCATGGAGCGGCTGGCGCTTCTGATCAACCGCGACCTTTCGGCCGCGCCGGACTTCTTCCTGACCGTGCTCGACGCCGCCGGGCTGTCGCACGGCTTGCAGCTCGCCCAGGAACTGCGCCGGGCCGGCTTTTCCGGCGAAGCCCCCTTCGCCGCCAAGAGCGTCAAAAGCCAGATGCGCGCCGCGGACAAGTCCGGCGCGCGCTTCTGCCTCGTGCTCGGCACGGAAGAGCTCGCCGCCGGCACGGCGGTCGTCAAGGACATGCGCGCCGGCGGCCAGGAAACCGTCGGCCAGGACATGCTCGCCGCCTTCCTGCGCGCCCGGCTGGAAGAGGCCAAGGGCGAATAAGGGAAGAGGCGAAAAAACTGGGGCGCTGCCCCAGGCCCCGCCGGGGGGGATCATCCCCCCCGGGCCCCCTGGATGGGGGGCGATATACAGAGTTTTCGGGTTCGATACGCATAGAGAACAAAGCGGGGGGGAAAGCCGGTTGGACGGTTTTTCCCCGCCTTCGTGAAAAAAGGATGACTCCATGAGCGAGACGCTTGTCCTCGACAGGCTGGACGACTGGCGGCGCAGCCACGACTGCGGGGCGCTGCGCGCCTCTGACGTCGGCAGCGAAGTGTGCCTGATGGGCTGGGCCCAGTTCCGCCGCGACCACGGCGGCCTGATCTTCATCGACCTGCGCGACCGGGGCGGCCTCACCCAGGCCGTCTTCTGCCCCGAGGGCAGCGAGGCCGCGCTCGAGCGCGCCCACGTGCTGCGCGTGGAATACGTGCTCGCGGTCAAGGGCCGCGTGCGCCTGCGGCCCGAAGGCATGGCCAACCCGGGCATGCCGACCGGCGCCATCGAGGTGGAGGTCACGGAGTTCAAGCTCTTAAACACCGCTGCCACCCCGCCTTTCCCCATCGAGGACCGCATCGACGCCTCGGAGATGCTGCGGCTCAAATACCGCTACCTCGACCTGCGCCGGCCCAAGCTCGCCGCCAACTTCATCCTGCGAAACCGCGCCGTGCAGAGCATAAGGCGCTACCTCGACGGCCTGGGCTTTCTCGAAGTGGAAACCCCGGTGCTGACCAAGTCCACGCCCGAAGGCGCGCGCGACTTCCTGGTGCCCAGTCGCTTGAGCAACGGTTCGTTCTACGCCCTGCCCCAGTCGCCCCAGCTTTTCAAGCAGCTGCTCATGATGTCCGGCTTCGACCGCTACTACCAGGTGGTCAAATGCTTCCGCGACGAGGATCTGCGCGCCGACCGCCAGCCGGAATTCACCCAGGTCGACATCGAGATGAGCTTCGTGGACGAAGAGCAGATCATGCTCATGGCCGAGAACATGGTGCGCACCATGTTCAAGGAGGCCGCGGACGTCGCCCTGCCCGACGTCTTCCCGCGCATGACCTTCGCCGAGGCCATGCGCGACTACGGCGTGGACAAGCCGGACATCCGCTTTGGCTTAAAGCTCGTGGACGTCACGTCGGTCGTGCGTCAAAGCCAGTTCCAGGTCTTTGCCAAGGCCGAGCTCGTCAAGGGCGTCCGCGTGCCCGGGGGCGCGGCGCTCTCGCGCAAGGAAATCGACGACCTGACGGAATTCGTGAAGATTTACGGGGCCAAGGGCCTGGCCTGGATCAAGATCAAGGAAGACGAGTGGCAGTCGCCCTTCGCCAAGTTCCTTTCCGACGCCGAACGCGCCGGGCTCGTCGAGGCCTTCGGCATCGAAGTGGGCGACATCGTCTTCTTCCAGGCCGGCGCGGCGGACATGGTCAACGCCGCGCTCGGGAACCTGCGCCTCCAGCTCGGCGAGCGCTTCGGGCTCGTTCCCGAAGGCTCCTTCGCGCCGCTGTGGGTCACGGACTTCCCGCTGCTCGAATACGACCCCGAAGGCAAGCGCTACGCCGCCAAGCACCACCCCTTCACCGCGCCCCAGGCCGGGCACCTGGAGCGGCTGGCCGAGGACCCGGCCGGCGCGCTCTCCCGCGCCTACGACCTTGTCCTGAACGGCAACGAGATCGGCGGCGGCTCCATCCGCATCCACGACCGCGAAACGCAAAAGGCCATGTTCGCGGCGCTCGGCATCGGGGACCAGGAGGCCGAGGACAAGTTCGGCTTCCTGCTGCGCGCCCTGGAGTTCGGCGCGCCGCCCCACGGCGGCATTGCCTTTGGCCTGGACCGCCTTATCATGATCCTTGCCGGCGCGAAATCCATCCGCGACGTCATCGCGTTTCCCAAGACCCAGAAGGCCATGTGCCTTTTAACCGAAGCGCCGGGGGAAGTCTCTCTCGCCCAGTTGCGGGAGCTTGGGATCAAGCTGCGCACGCGGGACAAGGACAAGGATAAGGATAAAGCCTGAAATCATGCCCCTTGAAATACTGAAATACCCGCACCCGGTGCTGGCGAAAAAGGCCGCGCCGGTCACGAAGATCACGCCGGAGATCCGGCAGCTCGCCGCGGAGATGGCCGAAGCCATGTACGCCAACCAGGGCGTCGGCCTGGCCGCGCCCCAGGTCGGGCGGTCGCTGCGGCTCGTGGTCATCGACCTGTCCGGGCCGGAGAAGCGCGAAGGGCTCATTACCCTGGTCAACCCCGTCGTCACCGCCGCCAGCGGCGAGCAGGAAGACGAGGAGGGCTGCCTTTCGGTGCGGGACTACCGCACCAACGTGCGCCGGGCGGCCAACGTGACCGTCACGGCCCTGGACCTGGACGGCAAGGCCATGGAGATCGAGGCCGACGCCCTGTTCGCCGTCTGCCTCCAGCACGAGATCGACCACCTCGACGGCGTGCTTTTCATCGACCGGATCAGCCGGCTCAAGCGCGCCATGTACGACAAACGGGTGAAGCGATGGACCAGGCAGCAGCAGGAACAAGCGGACCGGACCGGCTCGTAGCCGTCTTCATGGGCACGCCGCAGTTCGCGGCGACCGTGCTCGAGCACGTGCTCGCATGCGACGACGTGACCGTGGCCGCGGTCTACACGCAGCCCGACCGCCCCTGCGGCCGGGGCAAGAAGTGCCAGCCCGGCGCGGTGAAGACCCTGGCGCTGACGACCGGCCTGCCCATCCACCAGCCCGAGTCCTTCAAGGACCCGGCCGAGGTGGAGCGCCTGGCCGCGTACAAGCCCGACGTGCTCATCGTGGCCGCCTACGGCATGATCCTGCCCCAGGCCGTGCTCGACATCCCGCGGCTCATGCCCATAAACGTCCACGCCTCGCTGCTGCCCGCCTGGCGCGGGGCCGCGCCCATCGAGCGGGCCATCGCCGCCGGGGATACGCTCACGGGCGTGACCATCATGCGCATGGTGGCGGCGCTCGACGCCGGCCCCATGATCATGCAGCGCGTGCTGGCCATCGGTCCCGCCGACACCGCCGGGTCGCTTCGCGCCGAATTGGCCGACCTTGGCGGACGGCTTCTGCTGCATACGCTGCGGCGCCTGCGCACGGGCGGCGTGCCCATGGTCGAGCAGGACCCGGAAAAGGTCACCTACGCGAAAAAGATCGACAAGGCCGAGGCGCGCATCGACTGGACGCAACCCGCTGCCGCAGTCCACAACCAGATCCGGGCCATGACGCCCCATCCGGGCGCGTTTTTCTTCTGGAAGCCCGCCCCGGACAAGGAAGCGCTGCGCATCATCGCCCATCCGGGCCGGGTGGGCTGCCCGCTGCCGCCCGGGGCCAAACCCGGGGACATCCTGGGGCTCCTCGAGTGCCATCTCGGCGTGGCCTGCGCCGACGCCGTCTATTTCATCCCCACGGTGGTCCCGGCCGGCAAGCGGCCCATGGACGCCAAGGCCTTTTCCTGCGGTTACCTCGGCAAGTGCGACGACGACGCCATGGCCGTGTGCGGGCCGCCGGAGAGCGGGGGAGCCGCGTAAACGCGGCGGGAGTATCGGGAGCTTTGGTGGAACGCAGCGAACCCTCGAGAAAACGGCTTTTCATAGGGCTTTTGTGCGGCACGGGACTGGCCGTGTGCGCGCTATTGGCCCTGATCTGGATCATCCCCTACGTCGGCCTTGCCAATATCCATCCCCTGGCGCCCTGGGTGCTCGGGGCGTTTTTCGCCTCCGCCATCCTGCTCGTGCTGTGGGCCACGATCGGTCTGACCATCAGCGTGGCGCTCGGGCGCTCCTTCCTCGGCTCGGACCATTTGCGCGGGGTCATGGCCAAGGTCTTCCTGCCGCTCATGACCATTTTCGCCCGGCTGTTCCGCCTGTCCAAAAGCCGGGTGCGCGGCTCGTTCATCAAGGTCAACAACGAGATGGTCGCCGCGTCGGTCGGCCGCTTCCAACCGACCCAGGTGCTCGTGCTCCTGCCGCACTGCCTGCAATCGAGCCGCTGCCTGCACCGGCTCACCTACGACATCAACAACTGCAAGCGCTGCGGCAACTGCCCGGTGGACGGGCTCATCACGCTTTCCGAAGCCTACGGCGTGCACATCGCCATCGCCACGGGCGGCACCATCGCCCGGCGCATCGTGGTGCAAAAACGGCCTCGGCTGATCCTTGCCGTGGCCTGCGAGCGCGACCTCACCAGCGGCATCCAGGACACCTACCCCATCCCGGTCTACGGCGTGCTCAACGANNCCCAACGGCCCCTGCCTGGACACGCAGGTGGCCCTGCCGCACCTGGAGACGGCCCTGCGCCACTTCCTGGTGGACGGCAAGGCCCGTGCGCGCGTCTTCGAACGCTATCCGGGACTCGCGCCCTACGGCGCGCCCGCGACCGCCACGGGCGGCCCGCGTTGAGCGCAAACGCGCCGCAGGCGCGCCAGGCGGAGCAGGGCGTTCCGCCGG
>DQED01000144.1 GCA_003525525.1 Desulfovibrio sp. | reverse complement strand
AGCAGCACCGTGGAGTCGCTCTGCGCGATCTGCGGCAGCATGCGCACGATCTCGGACAGATGCGGGTCGCGCGTGCCGAAGTCGTCGAGCGGCTGCAACCCGGCCAGACGGCTGACGAACCCTCCGCCCGAGAGGTCGCGGAAGATCTGCACGCCGCCGATGACCATGCCGCCCGTGGCCCAGATGGGCGCGACGCTCACGCACACCGGCACGTCCGGGCAGCCCGTGCGCTTGAGCGTCACGATGCGGTTGGCGATGGGACGGGCCTCCTCCATGCACTGGCGCAGCACGCAGACCGTGCGGCAGTTGGAAACGCCGAACACCTCGCGGCAGGTGCGGCCCACGGCGTCCGCCGGGTCCATGCGGGCGATCTCCCCCGCGGCCAGGTTGCAGTAGCGCACGATGAAGTCGCGATCCACGGCGAACACGCCATCGGCCACGTTTTCCAGGGCAAAGGCGCTGGCGTCGTCTCCGGGAAAAACATCAAAAGGTCGCTTCATGCGGGCTCCGGCAGCAATGTGGTCCGGCGTCAGTGTGCCCATCCCCCCGGCCGAGGTCAACGGCAGCGGAAGCAAAAGTCGTCCACGAACGCACAACGAGACACGCGGTATCTGGTAACATACTTAAATATAACAAAGTTCAAAACGGCACGAAAAGTGCTTTTTTTCCCAAACAAAAGCGAATCCCGCTCCAAGGAGAACCGCTATGAACCTGACCCTGACCATCACCGGCCTGTGTTGCGATCTGGCCCTGCATCCCGTGGACAACGAAAATGCCGCCCGCGTGTGCATGCTCGGCGAGAATCTCTACAAGACCAACTCCCTGGAGTGGTGGCGCGCCAACGGCAACAACACCTGCGGCATGCGCCTGACCCGCGATTCGCGCATCGAGGCCAGTCTCGACGACGCGCCCGTGGACCTCGACCCCGACCACATCGCCACCGCCGCCACCATACTCACCCAGCGGGAACTGCTCGACCGCCCCGAAGCGCAGGTCTGCCTGCTCGGCTACGACGACGAGCAATGCTCCCGGACCTGGACCTGGCGCAACGTGAGCGCCTGCGACGTGGAGCGTTTCCAGTTCCTCGTACAGTGCTGGGACCGCATCCTCGGCGAAAAGGACTATCTGGTGCTCGAAGACGTGCTCTACGACGGCCGCGCCGCCGACAGCGCAGCCTGGGGCGAGAGCCAGGGCTTTTCCTTCCGCGAACCCATGGTCGTGCCCATGGACGTCGTGCGCAACGAACTCGGCGCGCGCCAGGAAAAGGCCGCCTAACCAACGCCTGCCAGGGGATTGCGGGAACCGACCCCTCCCGCCCCCGTCCATCGGCTGGACATCCGCCCCAAAGTCCCTGCCTCCTTCAGGGAGGATGTCCTGCCGATCCTTTTCCCCCGGGCCCGCCGGCCGCCCCGAGGCAAACACCAGCCAAGGGGTCCCCGGCGAGGCCTTTTTTTGGCGCTGGGTGGAGAGGGAAGAGAGGGTGGAGAGGAACACCGCCGGCGGCCAGGAGGGGCCGGGGGCCCCTCCTGGTCCACCCCATTCGATGTGGAGTGCGCCGAGTGCCAAATCAAAGCGCGTTGTTTGCTACTTGCGCGAAAGCCCCAGTGTTTCGACGATGGCCGCGGCGGCCTTGGCCGTATACGCCTCGGGCGAAAGCGACGCCTTGTCCGCGTCGGAAAGGACGCCGCGCGGCTTGTTGACGAATTTGGGGTCGGGCGTGACGCCGTAGGACGCGGGGAAGGCGTTCTCGAAATACATCTCCTGGAAGCCGATGAACTTCAGGTGATGCGCCGTGGCGTCGAGGATCGACACTTCCGACGGCTCCACGAGCCCCATCTCCCGGGCCTTCATGAGCCCGGCCAGGCATTCGCCGCCNNCCGCCCTGGGTGCAGCTGATGTGCCCGTGGCGATTGGCCGTGAGCATCCCTTCCATGATGGCCTGCTCGGTCACCTGGATCACCTGAAAGCTGCCCGGGCCGCCGATCTTTTCGTACTGCTCCACGAAATGAGCCACGCGCGGGAACGAGACCGGNNATCATGGCCGCCTGGGCCACGGACGGGGTCACGGCCACGGGCTCGTAATGCCGCTTGGCCGGGTCGGACTCGGCGTAGTAGCGCCAGACCGGATCGGCATGGTGGGACTGCACGCCGAAGATGCGGGGCAGGGAGCGGATGATGCCGAGCTTTTTGAGCTTCAGGAAGCCGCCCATGATCGCCGTCACGTTGCCCGCGTTGCCGATGGGCACGAACACGCACTTGCGGTAGGTGTCCCAGCCGAACCACTGCGCCACCTCGAAGGCGTAGGACTCCTGGCCAAGGATCCGCCAGGCGTTTTTCGAGTTGAGCAGCGCCACGCGGTAGTTGTCGGCCAGGTGCTCGACCACCTTCATGCAGTCGTCGAAGACGCCCGGCACCTCGATGACCGTGGCTCCGCTGCCGAGCGGCTGGGCCAGCTGCTGCGGCGTGACCTTGCCCTTGGGCAGGATGACCACGGACTTGATGGGGCCGCCGACGTAGGCGGCGTAGAGCGCGGCCGAGGCCGAGGTGTCGCCCGTGGAGGCGCACACGGTAAGCACGGAATCCCAGTCGTTGACCCGCACGAGGTGCTTCAAATAGCTGAAGGCGCAGGCCATGCCCCGGTCCTTGAAGGAGGCGCTGGGGTTCTGGCCGTCGTTTTTGTAGTAAAACGGCACGCCCACGGCTTCGGTCAGGGCCTCGTTGGCGGCCACGAGCGGGGTGTGCCCCTCGCCGAGGTAGACGATGTCGCTCTCGTCCATGACCGGGGCCATGAGTTCGTAGTAGCGCAGCACGCCGCGCAGCGCGGTCACGCGCGTGGACGCCCGCTTGTCGAACAGCGACTGCCAGTAGCTGGCCGGGTATTCGAGCAGGCTGTCGAAGGTCGTGTCCTCAAGGATGAACACGCCACCGCAGTGCGGACAGGTATAGTAAAGCTCCCGGATGTCGAACCGGGCCTGACAACCCAGGCAGACGTACTCCATCTTGCCCCGGTAGGCCGGGAAATCGCTGACCGTGATCATGGCGCTTCCTTCTCCTCGCGTCGTGTCCCCGAAGCCTGCCCGGCACGGACCGACCATCGCAACACCGAACTTCGCTCAATACACACGTTCCGGGCTCCAACAACAATCCACTTTATCCCGGAACACACCCAAAATCGCACAATGCCCAGAACCCGAAAAGGGAGTCCAGAGGGCGCCAGCCCTTTGGCCGCCGGAGGCTTTCCCCCTACTCCACCCTCATCTCCACAGACTACGCCGGCCACAGGGCGCGGGCCGTGGCCACCCACATGACGACGCCGCAGGCGACCTTGGCGGTCATGCCGAACACCTTGCCGTACATGGCCCCCATGGCGGCCCGACGCGCCCCGGCGTCGTCGCGCCCATGGGCGCGCTCGAAGACATAACAGCCGACAAACGCGCCGGCAACGGCTCCAAAGAGGGCCCCGATGCCGAGAAAAAACGGCGCGCCGAGCAGCGCGCCGGCAAACGCGCCAAGAAACCCGCCCAGGTTGCCCTTGCCCGTGGCCCCGTATTTCTTCGCGCCGAAGATCTGGGCGAAAAGCTCCACCGCCTCGCCGGCCAGCCCCACGCACACGAGCATGGCGTAAAAGGCGAACCCGAGATGCGGCGCGGCATGGAAATAGTCCCAGAGGGCCACGAGCCCGAGCAGCAGCCAGTTGGCCGGGAGCCCGAAAACGTGGAGCGTCAGGCACCCCAGCAGCACGAGCAGGAACAACACGACGAAGGCGACCGTCACGCGCCCTTCTCCCTATTGTCGATGACGCGCGTGGCCTTGCCTTCGGACTTGGGCAGGGAATTGCGCTCCACGAGCTCCACCTTGGGCGTGACCAGGATTTCGTCGCGAAGCCGCGCCACGATGCGCTTTTGCAAGGCGGCCAGCTGGCGCATGTCCTCCACGAAGTACTCGTCGCGGATTTCCACCTTGACCCGGAGGTTGTCGATGAACCCGTCGCGTTCGAGCATGATGAGGTAGTTCTGGCCGACCTCGGGCATGCCCATGAGGATGCGCTCGATCTGCATGGGGAAGATGTTGCAGCCCTTGACGATCATCATGTCGTCGCAACGCCCCTGCAAGCGGTCGAGGCGGCGGTGTTCGCGGCCGCAAGGGCAGGTACCGGGCAGAAAGCGCGTCATGTCGCGGGTGCGGTAGCGGATGATGGGCATGCCCTCGCGCCCGAGGCTCGTCATGACCAGTTCGCCGAGCTCGCCGTCGGGCACGGGCTCGCCCGTGGCCGGGTCCACGATCTCGGGCAGGTAGGCGTCCTCCCAGACGTGCATGCCGTGCTGCTCCCGGCACTCGAAGGCGACGCCCGGCCCGTTCATTTCGGACAGGCCGTAGGAGTTGTAGCACTTCATGTCGTAGAGTTCTTCCAGGCGGCGGCGCGTCTCCTCGGTGTAGGGCTCGGCCCCGACCAGGGCGACGCGCAGCGGCAGCGTGCGCGGGTCGACGCCCATCTCGGCGAAGACCGTGGACAGGTACAGGGCGTAGGACGGAATGATGTGGATGCCCGTGACCTTGAAGTCCATGAGCAGCTTGATCTGGCGGTGGCTGTTGCCCGCGCCGGCGGGAATGGTCAGGCAGCCGAGCTTTTCCGCGCCGCAGTGGATGCCGAGCCCGCCGGTGAAAAGGCCGTAGCCGGACATGTTCTGGAAGACGTCTTCCTTGCGCAGCCCCACCATGTGCATGCAGCGCGCCATGAGCGACGCCCACCAGTCCAGGTCGTTTTTCGTGTGGTAGATGACCGTGGGCGTGCCGGTGGTGCCGGAGGAGACGTGCATGCGCACCATTTCGCTGTGCGGCAGGGCAAGCAGCTTGTCCGGGTAGCTGTCGCGCAGGTCCTGCTTGGTGGTAAACGGCAGGCGCCTGACGTCATCAAGGCTCGTGACCGCCTCGGGATCGACGCCGCACGCCTTGAAGCGCTGCGCGTAAAACGGCGATTTCGCCGCCTGCCTGAGCGTCTTTCTCAGGCGATCGAGCTGCAACCGCTCGATCTCGAGCCTCGAAAGCCCTTCCGCTGCATCGTAATACACGGCCGCTCCTTTGCGCGCTCTGCGTGCGCCTGCGGAGGGGAATGAAGATGTGGGGAGAAACCCCCCTTTTTGAAAAAGGGGGGTTTCTCCCCACACCCCTCTTCCCCCCAAAAACTGTCAACGTAATATAGCGTCCCGCAATTGCCGTCCAGATGGCGCAGCAACCGGCTGGGGAACCGAATGCCACCGGATGGGGTGGTCCAGGCAGGGGCCGGGGCCCCTGCCTTACCGCCGGAGGCGCTCCTCCCCCGTTGTCCCGTTACCCAAATCCCAGTTCGGACGGGGGCGGGATGTCGGAGAGGTTCTCGAATGCCGTGGATTCCTTGAAAAAAGTCAACCGCACCATGCCCGTGGGCCCGTTTCGCTGCTTGCCGATGATGATTTCGGCCACGTTGTCCTCGGGCGTGAGCTCTTCCTTCTTTTTGTAGGCGGCGGCGCGGTAGAGGAAGATGATGACGTCGGCGTCCTGTTCGATGGCCCCGGATTCGCGCAGGTCGGACATCATGGGGCGCTTGTCCGCGCGTTCCTCGACCTTGCGGTTGAGCTGGGACAGCGCGATGACGGGCACGTGCAGCTCCTTGGCGAGCGCCTTGAGGCTGCGGGAAATGTCGGAAATCTCCTGCTCGCGCGAATCGATGTGGCGCGAGGCGCGCATGAGCTGCAAGTAGTCCACCACGATGAGCCCCAGGCCGTGTTCGGCCTTTAAGCGCCGGCAGCGGGCGCGCAGGTCCATGGTGGTGATGGCCGGGGTGTCGTCCACGAAGATGGGCGAAGCCGAAAGATGGTTGGCGGCGTCATAGAGCTTGGCCCAGTCCTCGTCGTCCAGGCGTCCCCGGCGCAGCTTGGCGAGGTCCACCTTGCCCCAGCAGCAGAGCATGCGCTGCATGATCTGCTCCATGGACATTTCGAGCGAGAAGACGGCGGTGGGCACGCCGTGCATGGCCGCGCCGCGCATGGCCACGTTCATGGCGAAAGCGGTCTTGCCCATGGAGGGCCGGCCGGCGATGATGATGAGGTCCGAGGGCTGCAGGCCGGCGGTGTATTCGTCGAACTGGTAGTAGCCCGTGGGCACGCCGGTGACGAGCTCCTTGTTCTCCATGCGTTTTTCGATCTGCTCGAAAACGCGGGTGACGAGGTCCTTGGAGGAGTGCAGTCCCTTGGTCGTGCGCGAGTCGGCGATGGCGAAGATGGCCTGCTCGGATTCGTCGAGGAGCTTCTCGGTTTCCTGGCCGCCCTCGTAGCAGCGGGAGATGATGTCCACGGCCGCGCCGATGAGCTTTCGCTGCACGGCCTTTTCCCGGACGATGCCGGCATGGTGCAGGGCGTTGGCCGCGGCGATGGTGGAGGAGGTCAGGTCGGCCAGGTAGGCCGGTCCGCCGACCTCGTCCAGGCGTCCCGACGCGCGCAGGCCCTCGGCCAGGGAGACGAGGTCGATGGGGGCGTTTTGGCGCGAAAGCTCGAGGATCGCCTGATAGATGAGGCGGTGGGCCGGGGAGTAGAAATCGTCTTCGCCGACGAGGTCGACGAGATTGAACAGGATGGAATTCTGCAGCAAAATCCCCCCCAGAACCGCCTGCTCGGCTTCGAGGTTCTGGGGGGGGACTTTTTTAAGGACGTCTGCGGAGACCCGCTCCAGGGCCTGCCCGGTCAGCGGCTCGCCGCTTCCGACAAGGCCGGAAGACTTGGCGTTACGCGGTTTCTTCCTCGGGCTGTCCACTGGCTTCGGCGGAGGTTTCGGTCCCGGCGGGCGCGGCGGCGGCCGGCGCGGCAAGGACTTCTTCTTCTTCGACGCCGCCCTGGCGGACGACGGACACCTTCACGATGCCGCGCACCTCGGGCATGAGCTTGACCGCCACTTCGTACTGGCCAAGGGCCCGGATGGGCTCGTCCAGCACGATCTTCTTGCGGTCGACCTCGACGCCGAGTTCGCCGAGCCTGTCGGCGATGATGCCGGAAGTGACGGAGCCGTAGAGCTTGTCGCCCTCGCCCACGCGCACCTCGATGACGACCTCGACCGCGGCGATCTTGTCGGCCAGGCCCTGGGCGGTGGAGGCCAGGGCGTCGCGCTTGGCCTGCAGTTTTTTGCGCTCGTTTTCGAAGCGGCGCAGGTTGGCGTCAGTGGCCAGCATGGCCAGTCCCTGGGGTATCAGATAATTGCGGCCGTAACCGGGCTTGACCGAAACCTTGTCGCCAAGGCGGCCCAGGCTCTCCACGTCCGCGCGCAAAATCAGTTCCATGGCGTCCCTACCTTACATTTTCTTGAGATGCTCGGCGCTATGGGTGGCCGTGTAGTACAGAAGGGCCATCTGCCGGGCGCGCTTGATCTGCAGGGTCAGGCGACGCTGACACTTGGCGCAGGTGCCGGTGATGCGCCGGGCGATGATCTTGCCCCGCTCCGTGACGAAATCCTTGAGGATGTCCGGACGCTTGTAGTCGATGGGCAGGTTCTTGTTGGCGCAAAAACGGCAGAACTTCTTTTTCGGGGTGAATTTCTTTTTGAACGCCATGGCTTAGGCTCCCTCAGGCACGTACTTGTCGGCGAGCTTGACGGTGACGAACTTCATGATGCCGTCGGTGATGCGCACGATGCGCTCGAATTCGGCGATGGCCGTGGCCGGAGCGGCGAATTCGAAACGCGTGTAGTGGCCGCGAGTCTTCTTCTGGACAGGGTAGGCGAGCTCACGCATCCCCCATTCGTCCACGGCCAGCATGGCGGCGTCCTGGCGTTCGAGAACCCCTTTGAGGTTCTCGAGGATCTCCTGCCGGTTGTCGGCTGCGAGCTCGGGAGAGAGCAGCAGCAGGGCTTCGTACTTCCGCATGGTTCCTCCTTGTGGTCTGTGGCCCTTTCTCCCGGGTGCGGCCCATCGGAAAGAGCAAGGCGAGCCGGAGTCATTACCCTCGCCGCCCGCCCGTGTCAAGCGGCGCGGCCGGCTTCTTGCCAAAGCGCAAGGCGCGGCATAAAACCGCGCATATCCGACAGGAACCATCCCCGCCGCGGCGTCGCGACGCGGCCGCCGAGGAATTCATGCGCATCCGCACCAAGCTCCTGCTCGTCCTTCTGGCCCTGGCCGTGCCGCCGCTTGTGGGCGTATGCTTCTACGCCGTGTACGAAGGCCGGCTGCTCGGCCACGAACTGGCCGCCCGCGCCGCCGACGCCTACCGCCGCGCCGCCGAACAGGAGCTGGCGCTCATGGTGGATCTCATCGGCGAAGACCTCAACGACAACAGAAGGATGATGGAGCTGTCCCTGGCGCTTCTCGGCCAGGAAACGCGCACGGCCCTGACGTCGCCCCCCCTCGCCGGAACCGCTCCGGCTGCGGGCGCGGCCTTCGACGCCGCCGACGGCGTTCCCCAGGGGCTCGCCACGTTGCCGGACTACCCG
>DQED01000301.1 GCA_003525525.1 Desulfovibrio sp. | reverse complement strand
TTCCTCGCGCTGACCCTGACGCCCGCTCTCTGCGCGACGTTGCTCAGGCCCCACGCTCCGGGGCGCCACGAGAAGCGCGGTTTTCTCGGCTGGTTCAACCGCCGCTTCGAGCGCATGACCTCGCGCTATGCAATGCGCTTGGGCAAGCTGCTGACCCGAACAGGACGGATGATGCTGGTGTTCGCCGCGCTCTGCGCAGCCCTCATGGCGTCTTTCCGCCATTTGCCATCGTCCTTCCTGCCGGAGGAAGACCAGGGCTATTTCTTGACTTCCATCCAGTTGCCCGCCGATGCCACCGTCGAGCGCACGCTGGAAGTGGTCAAGGCCTACGAGCAGCACGCGGCCGCGCGCCCATCGATCCGATCCAACATGACCGTCGTCGGCTTTGGCTTCTCCGGCTCCGGCCCAAACGCGGCCATGGCCTTCACCATGCTCAAGGACTGGGGCGAGCGCAATGGCGCCACGGCCCAGGGCGAAGTCGCCCTGGCCCAGACGGCCCTGTCCGGCGCCATAGAAGGAACAGTGGTCACCCTGCTGCCGCCGGCCATCGACGAACTTGGCAACAGCTCCGGCTTCACCATGCGCCTGCAGGACCGGGCCAACCAGGGCTATGCCGCGCTCCAGGCGGCGGAGACCAAGCTGCTTGCACTGGCGCAGAAGAGCCGACTCGTCAGCGGCGTTTATGCCGACAGCCTTCCAGCCGGCTCCAGCATCCGCCTGGACATCGACCGGGACAAGGCCGAGGCGTTGGGCGTGTCGTTCACCAGCATCAGCGACACGCTGTCCACCGCGATGGGGTCTCACTACGTCAACGACTTCCCCAATGACGGGCGCATGCAGCAGGTCATCATCCAAGCCGAAGCGTCGGCCCGCATGCAGATCGACGACGTGCTCAAGCTCTATGTGCGCAACGCCAACGGCGGCATGATGCCCCTGTCCGAAGTGGTGACCCCGGCATGGAGCGAGACACCGTTGCAACTGGTGCGCTACCAGGGCTTCCCGGCGGCGCGCATCTCCGGCAATGCAGCTCCCGGCGTCTCCAGCGGCGAGGCGATGGCCGAGATGGAGCGGCTGGCGGCACAGTTGCCGCCGGGCTTCGCGGTGTCCTGGACAGGACAATCCCTGCAGGAGCGCCAGTCCGCCACGCAAGCGCCGCTGCTGATGGCGCTGTCGATCCTGGTGGTGTTTCTGGTGTTGGCCGCTCTGTACGAGAGCTGGTCGATCCCGCTGTCGGTCATGCTGGTGGTGCCGCTGGGCCTGCTGGGCGCCGTGGGGGCGGTGCTGCTGCGCGGCATGCCCAACGACGTGTTCTTCAAGGTCGGCATGATCACCGTTATCGGTCTGTCGGCTAAAAACGCCATTCTCATCATCGAGCTCGCCAAGCAGTTGCAGCAGCAGGGCAAGGGACTGGCGGAAGCGGCGGTGACGGCGGCCCGGCTGCGCCTGCGCCCGATTCTGATGACGTCGTTGGCCTTCGGCCTGGGCGTGGTGCCGCTGATGCTCGCCAGCGGGGCCAGCGCCGAAACCCAGCACGCCATCGGGACCGGCGTATTCGGCGGCATGGTCACCGCGACGGTGCTCGCCATTTTCTTCGTGCCGGTGTTCTTCGTCTTCGTGGTGGGCCTGCAAGAGCGCTTCGCAGCCTGGCGGCTCTCGCGCCGGCCTTCCCATCAAGGTTCACAGAACGCCCGTTCCGAAACAGACCAAATCAAATAATTTCATAATGTTATCAAACAGCTTCAACATCGAGGCGTCCCGGAACACCTCCGCGTGCGCCCGCCGCATACGAAAGGACGGATTCGCATGCAGGCCGGGCACGACAGACAAGGCAGAGGGCTGGCGCAATAAACCGCAACCCAGGTAACGGTTTCGCCGCCCATCTTTCCCCTCGCCTCGTGAGATGAACATGAGCGGCCTACGCCAGGCCAAGTATGGGCATGGAAATTGCTGGGTTACAAAAACCTCGGGCATCTTCGGAAAATTTGACAGGTTTCTTCGGGAGACAGACAAGGCAATGGCGCGAATCGTATATCTGGCGACGCCCTGGCTGCCGACAGGTGGACACTGGCTGATCAACTGTCTGCTCGAATCGGGCGTGAAGGTCAGCACCTACAGGTGCAGGGAGAAGGACTGGCTGGTACGGGACGGCCGGCATTACGTCGGGGCCTACGAACGCTTCAAGAGCTACATCCCCGCCTTTTCGGACAACGAATCCTTCCTTTTCCGCGATGACGTCGAAGTGATCTGGGGGCATGTCTTTCCCTACAAGCATATGCTGTGCAACAAGGTGACGGTGTTTACCAGAGACCCGCGCGACGCTCTGTATCTCCAGTATCGGCGGGAGAAAGACATGGTTGGGGCGGCGACTTACAAGGACTGGCTGCGCTGGCCTTTTCACGAGTCGCTGCTTGACGCCGTGGATAACTGGGACATCTTCCACCGGCTGTGGCTCAAGCATCCAAGCCGTTTTTTCTGCCGCTACGAAGACTACAAGGCGGACGCCAGGGCGACCTTTGAACAGGTTCTCGATCATTTCGGGATCGAGGTCGTGCCCGAGCGAGTGGAACAGGCGCTCAACCGGTCCTCCTATGAGCGTTATCTCGAAAGGCAGGGCCGCCCGCTTCCGGCACCGGGAACGCAAGTCATGGATTTTTGGCGCAACAGGGAGGGCGAGGAGGAGTGCGTGGCGGAGATTGAAAAGACCGCCGCCACGGTCATGCGCGCTTTGGGCTACGAACTGACGGTGGGAAAGCCTGCGGTGGCCGCGCCGGACATCATGCCGCATATGCTGCTCAACCCCTTTTTCCGTGACATCGCCTTTGGCGCCCCCCCGGGGCGCGTCAACGCGAAGGGCAACCTCTACATCATGAAGGTCATCGCTTTTTACAGGATTCTTCAAAAAAAGGGCCTTTCCGAGACGAACGAAATCTACAGGGAATGTCATACCTGCAGGGAACTTCTGGAAAATATGGCTGCCTATATTGACAATTGCAAGCGAGTCGGGATCATCAGATAGGCATCGGCCGTAAGGAAGCGCAAGATGAAAGTCCAATTTGGAACCAAGGCGGAAACGCTTCTTTCCTTGAAGAAATATGATCTCAACATCCCTGAAATCTACTATTTCGACGTCAAACGCTGGCGCGATGATCGCGGGGCGGTGACCGATGACATTCGAAAAGCCTTCGCTCAAAAAAAGAAGAGCTTAGTCATTCGCAGCAGTTCCCGGGGCGAGGACGGCGGCGACAAATCCATGGCAGGCGCTTTTCACTCCATGCTCAACGTCGACCCCTGCGATTCCGAGGCGCTCAGGCTGGCCATCGAAACAGTGATCGACTCTTACGCGGGCGACGTCGGGGACCAGGTGCTGGTGCAGCCCATGATTGACGAAATCGAGGCCAGCGGGGTGATCATGACCCGCTGCCACGAGGACGGCTCCCCATATTACTCGATCAACTACGACGACGAGTCCGGGCGCACGGATTCGGTGACCGGCGGAACCGGGGCCAGCAAGACGGTCTTCATCTACCGGGATGTGCGGGACGAGGATTTCGACTCGCCGCGCTTGCGAAAGATGGTTGCACTGGCCAAATCGCTGGAGGGCATTTTCGGCGCAGTGCCGTTGGATATCGAGTTCGGGCTGGACCGGCGTGGCGTCATGCATCTGTTTCAGGTCCGGCGCATTTGTACGGCTTCCGGCTGGTCGGGAGGGGTGGAATCCTCGATTTCCGGCAGCATTCGCCATGTGGAGCGTTTCGTGCGCCAGTATTTCGCACCAAGGCCTGGCCTGCGCGGTCGGACGACCATGCTCGGAACCATGCCGGACTGGAATCCGGCCGAAATCATCGGGGTGGCGCCCAGCTCCCTGGCCGTCTCGCTCTACCGTGACATCATCACGCGCCGGGTATGGAGCTTGGCGCGAGAGGACATGGGCTACAGGGCCATGCCGCCCGAGGAACTCATGGTCCTGGTGGCCGGGCGGCCCTACATCGATGTGCGCAACAGCTTCAATTCCTTCCTGCCCGAGGGGCTTGCCCCGAAGACGGGCGAGAAGCTTGTCGAAGCCTGGCTGGACAGGTTGAGCAGCCATCCGGAACTGCATGACAAGGTCGAGTTCGAAGTGGCCATGACGACGCATGATCCGTGCTTTGATGCAACGTTTGCTCGACGCTATCCGGGCCTTCTCGACGACGGGGAGTTGGCGGACTACAAGAGCCGGCTGTTGGGCTTGACCAACAATTGTCTCAACCTCGGCCCTGACGGTTCTCTTGCCAAGGCTCTCGGTCTGATCCGACGGCTGGAAACCTTGCAGCGCGGCCGGGGAACCACGGACTTCGCAAGCAGGGACGTTTTCGACATCCTGTCCATGGTCAGGCTGCTTCTTGACGAATGCCGGGAGCTCGGCACGAGGCCCTTTTCGATCATCGCCCGCCACGCCTTCATCGCCGAGGCCTTCCTGCGGGCGGCCATCACAAAGGGCGCGATCTCCAAAGAACGGGCGGCCTTTTTCAAGCGGACGGTGAAAACCGTTTCCGGCGAAATGAGCGAGGATTTTCTGGCGGTTTGCCAGGGACGGATGGACCGGGAAGTGTTTATGGAGCGATACGGGCGTCTGCGCCCCGGAACCTATGACGTTCTTTCGCCCAGATACGCCGACCGTCCAGGGCTTTTCGACAACAACGCGATCCCGGCCGGAGTCGGCGGAGAGGCTTGGTGCTTCGAACTCTCAACGACCGAACGGCGGCTGTTGAACGAGTTGTTCCAGGCCTCGGGCATCGACGCCATCGACGCGGACGGGTTGTTTCGCTACGCCGGGAAGGCCATCGCCGGTCGGGAGTACGCCAAATTCATCTTCACCCGGAACCTGTCCGACGCCATCGAAGGCTTGGCCGCCTGGGGCGCCCTGCTGGAATTCGACCGGGAGCAGATTTCCAACATGAACCTGGCCGGCATCCTGGATACACTCAATGCCCCCATCCAAAGCGATCCTCGCGAGCATTTCATGCGACTCATCGAACAAGGGCGCGCCCAGCACGCCCTGGCGAGATCCTTCAAGCTGAGCTACCTGATACGCTCCCCCCGTGACATTTATATCGTGCCCCAGCACCGCAGCGAACCCAACTTCATCACCGACAAACGGTTGGAAGCTGATGTGATCGCGCTTGGGGCAAGCGGCTCGGAGGGGGGATCCCTGCGCGGCAAGATCATATGCATCGAAAACGCCGATCCGGGCTTCGACTGGATTTTTACAAAGGGCATCGCGGGACTTGTGACTAAATATGGAGGGACAAATTCGCATATGGCCATCCGCTGCGCGGAATACGGCCTGCCCGCAGCCATCGGCTGCGGCGAGATGCTTTTCGAACGCGTGGTCAAGTCGCAACGGTGCGAAATAAACGCCGGGCAGAAAATCCTGAGGCCAGCCGGCCGGTTGGGAAACGCTTGAGATGGCCGCGCACCGCATCGGCCTGACCATGCGTTCCGATAGAGCGCCCGGCCACGGCGAAATTCGCGACGTCCTGGCCAGGGATTGGGCGGCATTCATGGCCGCCGTCCTTCCCGAGGCTGCCTGGCTGGCCTTGCCCAGCGCCCCCGGCGCGGCGGAGGAATGCATCGCCCGCTGGGAGCTTGACGGGTTCATCCTGACCGGAGGGAACGATCTTGGGCAGGATCCTGTCAGGGACGCCGCAGAGAAAGCCGTCCTTGCCCTGGCCCTGGCGAGGACGCTGCCGGTCCTTGGCGTGTGCCGAGGCTTGCAGTTCGTGCAGAGCTATTTCGGGGGGCGCATCGCCCGGGCCGATCCGACTGTCCATGTGGCCGCCTGCCACATAGTCCACCTTGCGCAAGGGAACAGGACGCGGGAGATCGAAGTCAATTCCTTCCACAGATTCTGCGTGCGCGAGGACGATCTTGTTCCCGAGCTTTCCCCCTTCGCCGTGAGCGGGGACGGTTGCGTTGAAGGGGCGCGAAGCCGCGACGGCCGGATTGTCTGCCTGCAATGGCATCCGGAACGCGAGGAAACCGTGAGCGAAACCGACAGAGGGCTTGTCCGGTCCCTGTTCGGCTGGGAGTGAAATGGAGTCATGAATGCGATCATATTGGCGGCCGGACGCGGCTCGCGCATGCAAAAGCTGACCGAGACCCGGCATAAATCGCAGGTCAAGATCGGCGGGCGCACGTTGCTCGATTGGCAGACCGGAGCCCTGAGGGCGGCCGGAATCGACCGTGTCGTGGTGGTTCGCGGTTATCTCGGCGAAAGCCTGCAAGGTGAATTCGAGACCGTGGACAATCCGCGATGGGACGTGAGCAACATGGTGGTCACCTTGACCTGCGCCGAAGCTTTTCTTTCAAGCGCCCCCTGTCTGGTCTCCTATTCCGATATTGTCTATCGTAGCGAACATGTTCGCCACCTGCTGGAAGCGGGGGGCGACATCCGCCTGACCTATGACCGGGAATGGGAAGCCCTCTGGTCGCTGCGTTTTCCCGATCCACTGTCCGACGCCGAAACGTTTGACGCCAAAGGCGGTCGGTTGCGGGAAATCGGCGGCTCTCCGGCATCGCGCGACGAAGTCAAGGGGCAGTACATGGGGCTCTTGTATTTCACGCCCAAGGGTTGGGCGTCCGTCCGGGAGTTCCTGGACGGACTGTCCAGCGACGCGATCGACCGCCTGGACATGACCGCCCTTTTGCGGCGCCTTCTGGAACGGGGGGCGTCGATCACGGCCGTTCCCATCGCGGGCGGCTGGTGCGAGATCGACAGCGAGGGCGATCTTCGCGCTTACGAGGACATGCTGGCCCTGGCCGATCGGAAGGGCAAACCGTGGACGCACGATTTCCGTTCGTGAACAATTCGGAGACGACATGAAAACCCAGTGGGACTATACGGAACTGGCTGACGCCTATCTCAAACGGCCGGACTACTCCGCCAAGGCCATCTTGCGCCTCATTGCCCTGAGCGGAGCCAAGGGGGGCGATCACGTCTGCGACATGGGCGCGGGCGCCGGGCATCTGACCCTGCATTTGGCCGAAGCCGGGTTAGCCGTAACCGCGGTCGAACCCAACGACGCCATGCGCGCAAACGGCGTCCGGCGCACGGCGAAATATCCGCATGTATCCTGGATCGAGGCCACGGGAGAAAAGACCGGCCTGCCGGACGCCTCCTTTGCCATGGTGACCTTCGGCTCCTCTTTCAATGTGACCGACCGCCAGAAGACGCTGGCGGAGACAGCGCGCATCCTGCGGCCGGGCGGCATGTTCGCCTGCATGTGGAACCATCGTGACCTTGCGGACCCGATCCAGGCCGAAATCGAGGCGATCATCAAGGGCGCCATCCCGGAATACGGCTATGGAACCCGGCGTGAAGACCAGACCGAAGTCATCAATAAAAGCGGGCTGTTCGGCAAGGTCGAAAAAATCGAGGGCGAGGTTTCTCACGTCCAGAAGGTGGAAGACTGCATCGAGGCCTGGCGTTCTCACGCCACCCTTGAACGACAGGCCGGGGAAAAGTTCCTTGAGATCGTACGCGGCATCGAGACCTATTTGCGGGGCCTGGGGAAAGACTCCATCACAGTGCCTTATGCCACCAGGATCTGGGCGGCGAAAAAGGCATGAAGCCGTGCGTGATCTGGCTGACCGGCCTCTCCGGCGCCGGAAAGTCCACCATTGCCGCCGCTCTTTGCGACCTCTTCGCCGAGGTCGGCCACCCGGCCATCCTGCTCGATGGGGATGCGGTCAGGGACGCCATCGGCGATGAAAACTGCGGCCATGACCCTGAAAGCCGTCTGAAAAACGCCTACCGCATCTGCCGGTTCGCCCGAATGCTGGCCGAACAGGGCTTTCCGGTCATCGTAGCCACCATGTCCCTGTATCACGAGATTCATGACTGGAACAGGAAGAATCTCCCCGGCTACTTCGAGACATATCTCGACGTTTCCCCCGAAGTGCTGCGGAAACGGGATCCCAAGGGCCTGTATCGCCGAGCCGAACAGGGGAGGGAAACCAACATGGTGGGATTGCACATTGTGGTTCAGGCACCGAAAGCGCCGCATTTGAGGCTGACCAACAACGGCGACTTGTCCGAAGTTCCCAAAATGGTCAGGCGTGTTTTCGAGGCCGCCCTTGCCGCGCTCGGCGAATCATGTGGCCGTTAAGACATTGTCCATGCCCCGGTGAGCGACAGCGGCGGCACCTGGACCTGTTTGCTCTGAAAAGTTCGCACCGTCAGCCCCTCGATTCCGCCACGTTGTCCGGCGGCGGATAATTCCCACCCGGCCGGACATCTTCTCTGCGCACATCATCCATCACGGAAGTCCCTCCGCCATGCTCCCTTGCGGCATGAGGCGGGCGTGAGCCAAAGCGCGCCTGCTCATGAGCCGCAGGAACGGGACTACGTCGTCACGCATCCGCGACGAAACCGTCATCCGCGCATGTTCCAGTTCGGACTCACTTTGCGTCGTGGCTCTGGGAACCGGGCAAAACGCCACGGCCATCGCTACCTCGCCCCATTCCCCCAACAACGAAACTCGCCGAACCCCCAGGAGGAAACGACGTCATGAAACGCATCCTTATGGCCCTTTGCCTCGTGGCCCTGTGCTCCGCCCACGCCCTGGCTGGTGAAGTTCTGGTTTACACGGCCCTGGAAGACGACCAGATCCCCCGCTACATCAAGAGCTTCAAGGAAAAACACCCCGACATCACGGTCAAATTCGTGCGCGACTCCACCGGCATCGTCACCGCCAAGCTTCTGGCCGAAAAGACCAACCCCCAGGCCGACGTGGTGTGGGGCCTGTCTGCCGTGAGCCTCATGCAGATCGAACAGGCCGGCATGCTCGAACCCTACACCCCCAAAGACGGCGCCAAGGTGCTGCCCTCTTTCAAGGACGCCGCCGCCGACCCGGCGTGGTTCGGCATCGACGCCTGGATGACCGGCTTTTGCGTGAATACCGTGGAACTGGGCAACAAAAAGCTCCCCCTGCCGGCTTCCTACGCCGATCTGACCAAGCCCGAGTACAAAGGCATGGTCACCATGCCCAACCCGGCTTCCTCCGGCACCGGCTTTTTGACCGTTTCCGCCATCTTGCAGCTCCTGGGCGAGGAAAAGGGCTGGGCCTACCTGGACAAGCTGCACGAAAACATCTCCTCCTACACCCACTCCGGCTCCAAGCCCTGCAAGCTGGCCGGCACAGGCGAAGCCGTCATCGGCATTTCCTTCGGCTACCGCGGCCTGCAGCAGAAAAAAAAGGGCGAACCCATCGAAACGGTCTTCCCCAAGGAAGGCTCCGGCTGGGATCTGGAAGCCAACGCCCTGGTGAAAAAGGCCGAAATCAAGCCCGAAGCCAAGGTCTTTTTGGACTGGGCCTTGTCCCTCGACGCCATGAAGGAATACGCCCAGAGCTTCGCCCTCACCGGCTACCCCACCGGCGAACCCGTGCCCGCCGGATTCCCCGCCGATCCGTCCAAGCAGATGATCAAAAATGACTTCGAGTGGGCGGCCAAAAACCGCGACCACATCCTGGCCGAGTGGACCAAGCGCTACGACGGCAAAAGCGAACCCAAGAAATAAACGCTGCCTTCACGGCCGGGATCTCCTGGGAGATCCCGGCCACGATCCGGTTGCCGGAGCATGCCATGACGCACGCCACAAGCGCTTCGCCGGACCACGGCTATCTTGCCGCCAGCGATCTGGTCAAACGCTACGGACATTTCACCGCCCTCGGGGGCGTGAGCTTCACGGTCAACAAGGGAGAGTTCGTCAGCGTGCTTGGCCCCAGCGGCTGCGGCAAGACCACCATCCTGCGCGTGGTCTCGGGCCTGGAGCGCCAGGACCAAGGCCGTGTGCTGATTGCCGGACGCGACGTATCCGCCCTGTCCACAGCCCGGCGAAATGTCGGCATCGTGTTCCAGTCCTACGCCCTGTTCCCCAACCTGACCGCGGCCCAGAACGTGGCCTACGGGCTTAAAAACAGTATCGGAGCCCAGAAAGCCATCGCCCGCCGGGTCCATGAACTCATGACCCTGGTGGGCTTGCAGGGCATGCAGACCAAGTACCCGGCCCAACTTTCCGGCGGCCAGCAACAGCGCGTAGCCCTGGCCCGGGCCATGGCCCTGTCTCCCGACATCCTGCTGCTCGACGAACCCCTTTCCGCCCTGGACGCCCAGGTCCGCAGCCATCTGCGCCTCGAGATCAAGGCCCTCCAGCAACGCCTGGGCGTAACGACCATGATGGTGACCCACGACCAGGAGGAAGCCCTGACCATGGCCGACCGCATCCTGGTGATGGACCAGGGCACGGTGGTGCAGCAGGGCTCTCCGCGCGATATTTACGACGCCCCGGCCACGCCGTTCGTGGCCTCGTTTATTGGAGCCATGAACTTCCTCACCGGGGCGCGCAAACTGGACCAAGGCCTTTTCGAACTGGGCGGGAGCCGGTTTCAGGCCGCTCGTGAGCCCCAGCCCCTGGCCATAGGCCAACAAGCCACTCTGGGCATCCGGCCTGAAGACGTGGCCTTCAAGAAATCCGAAACCTTACGCGACAACCGTCTTCAGGCCAAGGTGGGGCATCTCGAATTCAGGGGTCCAAGCACCCGGGTTTCCCTGGTGCTCACCCAGGCCGGCCCCAGGATACCGATCGAGGCGGACCTGCCTGCGGCCACAGCCCGGGAGTTGCGCCTTGCGCCTGAGGCCATGGTCCAACTGGAACTTCCGGCCGAGCGCGTCAGCGCCTACGTGGCCGCGTAAGGACGGCGACATGCCGACGCGAGCCGACACCGCCCCGCTGCGCACAGCCGTAAGCGAGTCGCTGTTTTCTGAACGCAGGCTGCGTGCGGCCCTGCTGCTCCTTGCCGTACTCTGGCTAGTCTGCGCCGTGGTGCTGCCCATGGCCCAGATCGCCGGGATCAGTCTGCGCAACGACCACGGCGTCTGGGTGGGACTGGCCAATTTCAAAACCTACTTCACCAATCCAGCCCTCTCCACGTCCTTGTGGAACAGCCTGTATGTGTCGGCGGCGACCACCCTGGTCTCCGTGCCCCTGGCCTTTGTCTTTGCCTACGCCCTGACCCGCACGGACATTCCACTCAAGGGCTTTTTCCGCGGCCTGGCCATGGCCCCGCTGTTCGCCCCCACCCTGCTCTACGGCATCACCCTGGTTTACCTCTTCGGACGCAAGGGCCTCGTGACCACGGGTTTCTTCGGTTTTTTCAGCCGCGTCCTCGGATTCGACCCCTCCGTGGATATCGGCCTGTACGGCAAGGTGGGCATCATCCTCTCCGAAATCATCTTCACTTTTCCCCAGGCCATGCTCATCCTGTCCATCGCCCTGCGGGCCACCGACGCCAGGCTCTACGAAGCCGCGCAGGCCCTGGGGGCCTCAAGGATCCGCACCTTTTTCACCGTCACCCTGCCCGGCGTGAAGTACGGCCTGCTCTCGGCCGTGTGCGTCAGCCTCATCCTGTGCTTCACGGACTTCGGCGCGCCCAAGGTGGTGGGCGGGCAGTTCAACGTGTTGGCCACGGATATTTACAAGCAGGTGATCGGGCAGCAAAACTTCGCCATGGGAGCCACGGTCAGCGTGGTGCTGCTGCTCCCCACCGTGCTGGCTTTCCTGCTGGACAGGCTGGTCCAACGCAGGCAGGCGGCGCTCATCGTGGCCAAGTCCGTCCCCCTGGCCCCCTGCGCCGCCCCCTGGACCAGATTGTTTCACTTCTGCTTTTGCAGCCTCATATCCCTTGGCCTGCTCGTCTTTTTGGGCACGGCCCTGTTCGCCTCGCTGGTCAAGGTCTGGCCCTACGACCTGTCCTTGTCGCTTCTCCATTTCCGTTTCGAGAACATGGGCGGCGGCGGCTACGACGCCCTGTCCAACAGCATCCGCATGTCCCTGTATTCCGCCGTGGCGGGAACGACCGTAACCTTTTTCTCGGCCTACCTGATCGAAAAGAGCCGGGGCATGCGGTCCCTGCGCCAGACCGCCTACTTCCTCTCCATGGCCCCCCTGGCCCTGCCGGGACTGGTGATCGGCCTGGCCTACATCTTCTTTTTCAACGCCCCGACCTGGCAACTGGCCGGCTTCGCCATCCCCAATCCGTTCAACCGGATCTACGGCACCATGGCCATCCTGGTGCTGTGCAACATGGTCCATTTCTATTCCGTCTGCTTCCTGACGGCCACCACCGCGCTGAAGCAGTTGGACAAGGAATTCGAGGCCGTGTCCGAATCCATGGGCGTGCCCTTCTACAAGACCTTTTTCCGGGTCACGGCCCCGGTCTGCCTGCCGGCCATCGTGGAGATCGGCCAGTTCTATTTCGTCAACTCCATGGCCACCGTGTCCGCTGTCATCTTCCTCTACTCGGCAGACATCCCCCTGGCCTCGGTGGCTGTCGCCAACATGGACGACGCCGGGGACATCGCTCCGGCAGCGGCCATGTCCGTGCTCATCGTGCTGGTGAACATCGTGGCGCGCAATGTCTTCGGCTTTGTGTCCGCCCGCCTGTCGCACCGCAGCCAATCCTGGTCAAAAAGAGCATCCTAACAGCGAACTGACCGCTTCCCTGGAGGTTTCGCCATGGCTCCCTACGTCCGCAAGACCGCCTACAAAGGCCCCGTGAAGGCCCTGGTGCTCGATTGGGCCGGCACTGCCGTGGATTACGGCTGCATCGGCCCGGTGGCCGTGTTCCTGGATGTGTTCAGACGGCGGGGCGTGACACCCACCATCGAGGAAGCCCGCACGCCCATGGGGCTCATGAAAAAGGACCACATCCGGGCCATGTGCGCCATGCCCGACTTGGCGCAACGGTGGGCCGCCGTGCACGGCCAGGCCCCGGACGAAGCCGATGTGGACGCCATGTACCTGGAGACCGAACCCCTGATGGTCGGGAGCATCAAGAACCACTGCGAGCTGATCCCCGGCCTGCTGGGGGCCGTGGCCGCCTTCAGGGACATGGGCCTGACAATCGGCTCCACCACTGGCTACACCGGCTCCATGATGGAGGTGCTGCGCCCCGAGGCGGCCAGGCAGGGCTACCGGCCCGACGCCGTATACTGCTCCACCGATGTGCCGGCCGGCCGACCCTACCCCTGGATGTGCTACCGCAACGCCATTGCCCTGGGCGTGTATCCCATGGAAGCCATGGTCAAGGTGGGCGACACCGTAAGCGACGTGCAGGAAGGCCAAAACGCCGGCATGTGGACCATTGCCCTGACCAAGTCCGGCAACGAGCTGGGCCTGCCCCTGGAGGCGGCGGAAAGCCTGCCGCCGGCCGAACTTGCCGCCCGGCTCACGGCCATCGAAAATCGCCTGCGGGAAGCCGGGGCGCACTATGTGGCGCAAGACATCTCCCAGGTCCCGGAGCTGCTGACGGCCATCAACGAACGCCTATCCCAGGGCGAGCGGCCCTAGCCCAAAGGCCGCATCGTGCACTCCCCCAAGGACGCCGCAGCGGATCTGACGGAAGGCGACGTGAACCTCTCCCCCAACCGGCGACTGTGGACGGCCAGGCTGGGCGAAAGGACGCGCTCCCTGCTGGCCCGCGACGCCGCCGTGTTTCTGCACCAGAGCCTGTCCACGCCCTGCCTTGACGCCCTGGCCGCCTGCCGGGACAGCCGGCTCACCGACCTCGACGGCCGGGATTTCCTGGATTTCCACGGCAACTCCGTCCACCAAGTGGGCTTTTCCAGGCCCGAGGTGATCCAGGCCGTGGCCGACCAGATGCGCGCCCTGTCCTTTTCCCCGCGCCGCTTCACCAACGAGCCGGCCGTGCAATTGGCCGAACGCATCGTAAAGCTTTCACCTGAGCCCCTCGGCAAGATCCTCTTCGCCCCGGGCGGCGCCCTTGCGGTGGGCATGGCCATGAAAATCGCCCGGGTGGCCACGGGGCGGTTCAAGACCGTCTCCATGTGGGATTCCTTCCACGGGGCCTCGCTGGACGCCGTTTCCGTGGGCGGGGAAGCCCTTTTCCGTGCGGGCATCGGTCCGCTGCTGCCCGGCACCGAGCATGTGCCGCCGGCGGATCCGTACCGCTGCGTGCTGGCCCCGGCGGCGGGCGGCTGCGACGCCTGCGGACTGCGCTGCGCCGCCTACCTGGAATACGTTCTTGACCAGGAAAAGGATGTGGCCGCCGTGATCGCCGAGCCCTTCCGCTGCACCACGGTGAACCTGCCGCCCAAGGGCTACTGGCAGCGGGTGCGCCAGGCCTGCGACCGTCGCGGCACGCTCCTTGTTATGGACGAGACCGCCCTGTGCCTGGGCCGGGCCGGCTCCTTCCACGCCTTTGAGCGCTTCGGCATCGTCCCGGACATGGTGGTCATGGGCAAAGGCCTGGGCGGCGGGATCATGCCCCTGGCCTGCGTGGTGGCCCGCCGGGATCTGGATGTGGCCGGCCACCTGGCCCTTGGCCACTACACCCATGAAAAAAACCCGGTGGCCTGCGCCGCCGCCCTGGCCGCCATCGACGTGGTCCTGGACGAAGGTCTGCCCGAACGGGCCATGAAGCTGGGCGCTTATGCCGTAGCCCGGCTTCAGGACATGGCCCTGCGCACGCCCCTTATGGGTGAGGTGCGCGGCCTTGGCCTGTCCATGGCGGTGGAACTGGTGACCGACCGCGAAGCCAAAACTCCTGCCGTGGCCGAAGCCGAGGCCGTCCTGTATCGCTGCCTGGAGCGCGGCCTGTCCTTTAAGGTCTCCCACGGCAACTGCCTGACCCTCACCCCGCCGCTGACCATCTCCAGGGAAGACCTGGACACGGCCCTTTGCATCCTCGACGAGGCCTTGGCCTCGCCTGGCGCCTAACCCCGAGGAGAAAAGCCATGATCGACCACGCACAGATGCCGGACAACCCCTACCTCCTGCTCACCCCCGGCCCCCTTTCCACCTCCAAAGGCGTCAAAGCCACCATGCTCCGGGACTGGTGCACATGGGATGACGACTACAACGGCATCGTGCGGGCTATCAGGGAAAAGCTGACCGCCCTGGCAACAGCCGCGCCCGGCTATACCAGCGTGCTCATGCAGGGCAGCGGCACCTTCAGTGTGGAAGCCGTCATCGGCACCGCCCTGCCCCAAGACGGCAAACTCCTGGTGATGGCCAACGGGGCCTACGGCAACCGCATCGCCACCATCGCCAGGTACCAGCGCATCCCCCATACGGTCATGGATCTGGGCGAGACGGGAAGGCCCGATCCAGCAATCCTGCGTGACACCTTGGACCGTTCCCCGGAGATCAGCCACGTGGCCGTGGTCCACTGCGAGACCACCACCGGCATGCTCAACCCCGTGCAAGCCCTCGGCAAGGTGGTCAAGGCCGCCGGGCGCGTCTACATCGTGGACGCCATGAGCAGTTTTGGCGGCATCCCCATGGACCAGGCCGAGGTGGGCGCGGATTTTCTCATCTCCAGCGCCAACAAGTGCATCCAGGGCGTGCCGGGATTTGGCTTTGTGGTGGCGCGCCGGCCGGCCCTTGAAGCCTGCGCCGGCCAGGCGCGCTCCCTGAGCCTGGACCTTTACGAGCAGTGGAAGGTCATGGAGGAAAAAGGCGGCAAGTGGCGCTTCACTTCCCCCACCCACGTGGTGCGGGCCTTTGCCACGGCCCTGGCGGAACTGGAAGCCGAGGGGGGTGTTGCCGCGCGCCACGCCCGCTATGCGACGAACCAGAAGCGGCTGGTGGAGGGCATGGCACAACTGGGCTTTGCCACGCTCCTGCCTCCTGAGCACCAGTCGCCCATCATCACTTCCTTTCTCAGCCCCGCCGAGCCCGGCTACCGCTTTCAGGACTTCTACGACGCGCTCAAGGCCAAAGGATTCGTCATTTACCCAGGCAAGGTCACGGCTCGCGAGACCTTCCGGATAGGCAATATCGGCGAGGTCTACCCCGCGGACATCGAACGCCTGCTCGACGCCATTGCCGGGTTAAGGAACAGTTGACGGAGGTGGCCCGTACATGGGCCCCTCCTGGTTATGGGGAAAGGGGCGGTCCCATTACCCAGCCCTCTTCCATCCCAGGCTCAAGGCGTGCCCTGCCGGCACGGGCACGATCACCGGCAAGCTCTTTCGCGCCCAAGAGCCACCCTCAAGAATTGACTGGTCCGAGGAAGGCCGGCAGGTCAGGTCAACAGTTCCTGATTTATGGTTCATAATTGTAGGTGAATTGGCTTAGGTTTACAAACTCCCCTCCTGGGATATTTAAAGAATACCCATCCGCCGTTTTATCTACTAGAATATGCCAGTACAAGTTGTTATTTTGTGCCGTCTTGTAATATTTATCTATATTTTGCTCCATAACAGTTACTGGAATTGCTACGAATTTTCTTTCATCGACAAATCCGAGAACATACAACCCTTCAGACCCTTCTTTTAAAAAATCAAGCCACTTTTTGTGAAGTGCATACCAATAGTCACTCCCCCTTGTATATGGCTTCGAAATAGTGCATGCCACACGAACAGTCTTATCACTTGTCCAAAATAGAGCTTTTGATTTCGCAATCAAACCAACAGACTTTGCTTTTCCTAATTTGTCGATAATTTTTGACCGAATTAATTTTATCACATTGACGTCTGTCCTATCTTGCTTGTTATGCTTCTCTTTAACTGGCAAGCTATGGTCACTAGCCTCAACGTCGGCAGATATATTTTCAGATGTACTTGCGTCTGTTACAGTCGTAAATACAATGTCAATAATATTGTCTAGCCGTGTATATTCGAATGGTGAGGTGGTCGCGGAAAA
>DQED01000299.1:2819-19371 GCA_003525525.1 Desulfovibrio sp. | reverse complement strand
ATGGTGGTGTTGCGGTCGATGAGGCGGGTGAACACGCCGCCCAGCGTCTCGATGCCCAGCGACAGCGGGGTCACGTCGAGCAGCAGCACGTCCTTGACGTCGCCGGCCAGGATGCCGCCCTGGATGGCCGCGCCCATGGCCACGACCTCGTCGGGGTTGACCGAGCGGTTGGGCTCCTTGCCGAAGAATTCCTGCACGGTCTTCTGAACCAGCGGCATACGGGTCATGCCGCCGACAAGCACGACCTCGTCGATGTCTGCGGCCTTGAGGCCGGCGTCGGCCAGGGCCTTGCGGCAGGGCTCCACGGTGCGCTGGACCAGGTCATGGACCAGGGACTCCAGCTTGCCGCGGGTGAGCTTGACCATCATGTGCTTGGGACCGGAGGCGTCGGCCGTAATGAACGGCAGGTTGACCTCGGTCTCCATGGCCGTGGACAGTTCCTTTTTCGCCTTTTCGCCGGCTTCCTTCAGGCGCTGCAGGGCCATGCGGTCCTGGGCCAGGTCGATGCCGGTCTCCTTCTTGAATTCTTCCACCAGGTAGTTGATGACGCGCTGGTCGAAGTCTTCGCCGCCAAGGAAGGTGTCGCCGTTGGTGGCCCGGACCTCGACGACGTTGTCGCCGACTTCCAGGATGGAGATATCGAAGGTGCCGCCGCCGAGGTCGAAGACGGCGATCTTCTCGTTGGACTTCTTGTCGAAGCCGTAGGCCAGGGACGCGGCCGTGGGCTCGTTGATGATGCGCTTGACCTCGAGGCCGGCGATGCGGCCGGCGTCCTTGGTGGCCTGGCGCTGGGCGTCGTTGAAGTAGGCCGGCACGGTGATGACGGCTTCGGAAACGGGTTCGCCCAGGTACGCTTCGGCGTCCTTTTTCAGCTTGCCGAGGATGATGGCCGAGATTTCGGCCGGGCTGTATTTCTTGCCCTCGACCTCGACATAGGCGTCGCCGCCGGTGCCCTCGACGATCTTGTACGGGCAATGCGCGAGCCACTTGCTGACTTCCGGGGCGTCGAAACGGCGGCCCATCAGGCGCTTGATGGCGAAAATGGTGCGCTCGGGGTTGGTCACGGCCTGGCGTTTGGCGATTTCGCCGACCAGCCGCTCCTTGGTAAAGGCCACGATGGACGGGGTGGTGCGGCCGCCCTCGGGGTTGGTGACGCACTTCGGGTCCTTGCCCTCCATGACGTAGACGCAGGAGTTGGTGGTCCCGAGGTCGATCCCGATTATCTTACCCATGATAGCCTTTCCTCCTTGGGGGTTCCGGTATGATCTCCCGCCGCGGCGGGCGGATGGTTTCGCGTTGACAGGCTGACATATAAGGCCCGATTTTCCCGAGTAAAGGGGGTTTTGCGGAAAAAAACGCCCTTTTCACGGCGAAAAGCGGCCTCAGCGCCAGTCGTTATGCCTCCGGGGACTTGTTGACCATCACCTTGGCCGGGCGCAGCATCCGACCGCGCAGGGTGAAACCTTTCTGCACCACTTGCGCCACGGCTTCGGCCGGCAGGTCTGGCCGGCTGGCCATGCCGAGCGCCTCGTGGGATTCGGGATTGAACGGCTCGCCCTCGGCCCCGAATTCGGTCACGCCGTGGCGGCCGAGGATGTCCATGAAGGCCTTGCGCGTCATGTCCACGCCGACCACGAAGTCCTTGCACGCGGCAAGGCCCTTGCCGTGGGTCAGGGCGAGGTCGAGGTGGTCGAGGACGGGCAGCAGCTCCGAGACCAGGGATTCCGTGGCGTATTTCTGAAATTCCTCCTTCTCCTTGAGAAGGCGCTTTTTCAGGTTTTCCGTTTCGGCGAGGCTGCGCAGCCGGCGGTCGGACTCGGCGGCCAGTTCGGCGCGCAGGCGTTCGATCTCCTCTTCCGGCGTCGTCGCAGCGGCCGAGTCGGAGGTTTCGGGAGCGGCGGAATCGGGGATTTTTTCTTCAGGGGCCATGCATCCTCCACAATGTCGCGCCGGGCGCGAAAAAAGGCCGGCCAGGTCCGGCCGGGCCGGGCGCGCGGGCGTTGACGTTAAAAATGCCGGTCGAGAAGCCGCGTCAGGGCGGCGGCCGTGCAGTTCACCACGGGCACGAGCTTGGCGTAGTCCATGCGCAGGGGACCGATGACGCCGATGGCCCCGAACGGGAGGCCGCCGGTGCCGTAGGGCGCGGTGATGACGCCCAGTTCCGCGAGCACGGCCCTGTCCGACTCGTCGCCGATGGTTATGACCGTTTTAAGTTCATTTGCGGTTTTGTCCAGGAGTTCGAGCAGGATCGTGCGTTCTTCGAGCACGCGCATGAGTTCGCGCACGTGTTCGGCGTCGGTGAATTCGGGCTGGGACAGGATGTTGGGCGTCCCGTCCACGATGACTTCGCAGGCCGCCTCGCGCTGCTGCTCGAAGGCGCGTTGGGCCATGGTCAGGGCGCGGCGGCAGAGGTCGTCGAGGGTACGTCGCGCCTGCTCCATCTCGGCCACGAGGCGCAGGCGCGCCTGAGCCACGGTCATGTCCGTAAAGAGGTGGTTTAAGTAATTGGCGAAACGTACGAGGTCGTCGGCCGTGACGTCGGGGTCGGTCTCGATGATGCGGGTGCGCACGAGTCCGCCCTGGAGCACGAGCAGGACCATGGCGAGCCCGGAGTTGAGCAGGGAAAAGTCGATGCGCTTCCAGCGCGCAGCCGATTCGTTGGGCGCGACCACCATGGCCACCTGCAGCGACAGGCCGGAAAGCAGGCGCGAGGCCCGGCGCAGCATGTCGCCGACGTCGTGGCCGGCCGTGGACAGGTCGTCGGCGATGCGCCGGCAGGCGTCTTCGGCCACGGGCGCGGGGCGCATGACCGTGTCGAGATAGAGGCGGAAGGCCTTGGCCGTGGGCACGCGCCCGGCCGAGGTGTGCGGCTGGGCCAGGTAGCCGGCGTCGGTCAGGTCGGCCATGATGTTGCGGATCGAGGCCGGGGACAGGCCCAGGGGGCTCAATTTGGACACCGCGCGCGAACCCACCGGGGCGGCCGAAGCGACGTAGGCCTCGATGATGGTGGTGAGTACGGCTTGTTCCCGTTCGAGAAGGGGCATGGCGCAACCTCGTTTGGCACTCAGGACTCCTGAGTGCCAAACGAGGTAACAATCCGACCGGGGCGTGTCAAGGGAAGGATGCGGAAAGGTGGTTCAATATTGTGTAAAATCGGTAAGTTGAATGAAAATGCTCAATCCTGGCCCGGAACCAGCACGGGATAGCCCGGATCGGGCTCGGCCGGGGCTGCGGCCACGGGCCGGGAGGGCTCGAGGTCCTTCCACAACGCGATGAAATCGCGCCGGGCCTGCTCGGCGGTGGGGCGGCTGTCGCGCATGAGCCCCGCGGCCTCCACGGCCTCGCGCAGTTCGCCCATGGCCCGGTGCACGGTGTCGGTCAGGCAGGCCGGCACGGCCAGGCGCGGGACGATGCGGCGCAACTGCGAAAAGGCGCTTTCCGGCCCGGAAAGGACGTCCTTTTGCAGGGAGGCATGGGCCACGACCGCATAATAGCAGAGAAAAGCGGGGAGCAGGACGTATAAGACCGATTTGTGCATGCGCATGAAAAAACTCCGGCGAAGTGGCATCCGAGACATTCAGGCGGACACCGGTTGCGGATGGTCGTGAATCATGCGGTTACGCGTTCGGAAAGCCCCATTTATGGCATGATACCCGTTCACCCGTTGGATTTCTCCAGTCTTGTTTCTAACGACGTACGCCTCGGCCGTGGCAAGGCCTGGGCGACGCTTCGTTTCGGATGTTGATCTTATCATCTGATGTTTGGGGGCCGCAAAAAAAACGCATGCCTAGTCCTCGCCCAGCGCCTTGGCGTCGTCGCTGGTGCGGTCCAGGGCTTCCATGGCGAACGCCACGGCCTTTTCGGCGTCGCGGGCGGCGATGGCGTCGAGCATGCCCGTGTGGATGCGATCCTGGTATTGGTTTACGCCACGGTCGGCGATGAGGTTGTCGAGAAAGTCCTGAAAGACCATGGTGAAGCTGCGGTAGATGTCTGCCAAGAGGCCGTTGCCGCTGGCAGCGGCAACGGCGGAGTGGAAGGCGATGTCGGCCGCGACGTAGCCGTGTGTGTCGCCGGCGTGGACGGCATCGCGTTTTTTCTCCAGATGTTCGCGCATGGCGGCGAGGTCGGCCGGGGTGCGGTTTTTCGCGGCGAGCCTGGCCGTTTCCACTTCGATGATGCGGCGCACTTCCCGTATTTCCTCGGCCTTGGCCCGGCGCAGGCGGTATTCCAGGGGCTCGTGTCCCGAATGGCGGTCCAGCACGTAGGTGCCGTCGCCTTGCCGCACTTCGAGCAGGCCGGCGCTGACCAGCACGCGGACGGCCTCGCGCACGGTGGAACGGCCCACGCCGAGTTGCGCCATGAGCGTGGGCTCGGTGGGAATCTTGCTGCCCGCCGGAAAAACGCCCAGGGAGATCTTCTCCTGGATCTGCTGGATGACGAGGTCGCCGAGTTTTTTCGGGCGTACGGGGGTGAGTCGGGATTGCATCGTCTGATGATCTCCTCAATCAAAATAGACGGCGGCCCCGGAGTTGTCAAGACCCTGGCCGTGGCGGGCAGGACATGCGGGATTCTTCCTCTTATCGGGAGAGCCGGGCCGGATGGAATGGTTGTCGGGGAATCGTCTGCATCCCTTGGAGTCATGGCCTTATTGCCGTCGTGAACCCGTAAAGCTCGCCACGGACGATCCGCGTGGGGGAGTTTTCGAGCCCGTGCCCCTGATGTTCGCGCACGCGCAGCTGCTGTGGCTCGTCGCACGTCCGTGGTGCGCGGCATCCTGGCGCTCGGGCTGGTCTTTTCCGCAGCCCGACGCCGCTTCGCCCGCCCCGTGGGCGGGGTGCTGGAGGCGCTTCAGGGCGTGCCGCTTTTCAAGGTCTTCAAGACCAGCGCCAATAACGGCTGCGGCAAGTGCGGCAAGGTCTGCGAACTGTCCACCCGGTCCGAGGAAGCCGACTGCGCCAATTGCGGCGACTGTCTGGGCGTCTGTCCGGCAGGGGCCGTCGGGTTCGGGCGTAAACCGCGCGAAGTCGGCAAGGGCGCGGATTAAAGCGAGGAGGACTGGGCGATGGTCACGCCGTTGAAGGCTGCCTTGGCCGTGAAGAAGGTCGTTGTGTCCGTGGCGGCGATTCCGGCCTTGGCCGCGTCGTAGGCGGCGGCGTCGCTGGCGAAGAGATTGATGGAGTGCGTGTTCAGGAAGGAGGCCGGGTCGCTGAAAAGCGTCGCCAGGTCGAGCCCCGAGGACGACAGGTTCGTCTCGCCCGTGCTCACGGTGATGGTCAGGCCGGCGGTTTGCGTGCCGAGGGAATTGGTGAAATCCGAAGCGTCGGCAAAATCCGTGATGCGCCCGTCCGTGGTCCAGGTTCCGTCGCCGGAAAGCCCAAGCGAGCCGAAGGTCACGGCCGTGTAGGCCGTGTCCGCGGTGTCCGGGTGCGCGGCCATGTAGGCTTGGGCCGCCGCGCCGCCGAGGCTATGCCCCGTTACGTAGACCTGCGTGATGTCGAGGGCGGAGACCGCGGCGTCGAAGGCGGCGACGCCGTCAGCAAGCAGGTCGTAATACCCTTTGGTGTCGAGCCAGTAGGCGGCGTCCGCGCTGCCGCGGTAGGCGCTTATGCCGTCGAGGCTGTAGTCGATGTCGTCTGTGCCGCGAAAGGCGATGATGGCCGCCGGTTCGCCGTTTATCACCGTGGTCCAGGCGTCGAAGGCGGCGTTGCCCGCCACGTACGTGCCCGTGCCGTTGCCCGTGAGGTCGAGTTCGCTGAGGCCTTGCGCCGTGAGCCCGGAGACGAGGCTGGCGTCGTCGCGGTAGGCCGCGTCGGAAACCACCGCCAGCACGGTCTCGAGATTGGCCGAAGTGATGGGGACCGCGGTCCACTCTGACAGGCTAGCCATGGGCGGCTCCGCAACCGTGCTTGGTACGCATCGTTTGAAAATACGCCCGGGAACCGGACACGTCAATGGAGCCCGCGCGCTTTCGGGGGGGCGTCAGGCCACGCGCACCATGGTGCGGCGCATGACCTCGGCGGGCTGGACCTCAAGCACCTTGCCGTCGCCGTAGCTCACCACGTCGCCGCCGAAAAAGGCCACGTCGGCCGGGTCGTGGGTGACCATGACGAGCGGGATGTCGAGCCGGTTCAGGATGCCGGCCAGTTCCACGCGCACGCGTTGGCGCAGGGGGATGTCCAGGGCGGAGAAGGGCTCGTCCAGGAGCAGGGCGCTCGGGTCGTTGACCAGAGCCCGGGCCAGGGCCACGCGCTGGCGCTGTCCGCCGGAAATGCGGGCCGGGCGCGAGCCGGCCAGGCCTGCGATGCCGAAGAGCTCCATGATGGAGTGCACGCGGTCGCGGTTGGCGGCGGAAAGCCTGCCGCAAAGGGGCGTGAGGCCGAAGGCCACGTTCTGCGCCACGGTCAGGTGGGGAAACAGTGCGTAGTCCTGGAAAAGGTAGCCGATGCGGCGGTCGCGCGGCGGCACGAACACGTTTTGGGCGCTGTCGCACAGGGTGCGCCCGTCCAGGGTGATGCTCCCGGCGTCGGGGCGCATGAGGCCCGCGATGGCGCGCAGGGTGAGCGTCTTGCCCGAACCCGAAGGCCCGAACAGCACGACCCGGTTGTCCGTGGTGGAGAAGGTGGAATGCAGGTGGAAATCCCGGGCTGCGCCGCGGTAGGCTTTCTTGATGTCAACGGTGATGCGCATGGGCGGGACCGTTTCCTGGCTGGTGTTTTCGCGCGCTCCCGGGCAGCGTCCCGGGAGCGCGCGAAGCGGTTGATTCGGGTTAGGGCTTCTTGAAGCCGTACTTGGCCAGGATCGCCTGTCCCTCGGGGCTGACGACGAAGGCCACGAAGGCGGCGGCGTTTTTCTTGTCGGCCGAGGCGGAAAGCACGGCGATGGGGTAGCTGACGGGCTTTTCCAGCGGAATTTCGGCCACGACCTTGACCTTGTCCCCACCCTGCTTGGCGTCGGTGCCGTAGACGAAGCCGGCGTCCACCTCGCCGCGGGCGAGGTAGTCGAGCACCTGGCGCACGGACTCGGCCATGACGAACTTGGGCGCCAGCGCATCCCATTCGCCCATTTTGGTCAGGGCGGCCTTGGTGTAGCGGCCCACAGGCACGGAATCCGGGTTGCCGATGGCCACGCGCTTGACCGAGGCTCCCTTGAGGGAGGCCAGATCCTTGATCTTGGCCGGGTTGGCGGCGGGAACGGTCAGCGTCAGGGAATTCTGGGCGAAGTTCACGCGGGTGGGGGCGTCGATGAGCTTTTTCTCCACGGCCATGTCCATGGTCTTCTGGTCGGCCGAGGCGAAGACGTCCACGGGCGCGCCTTTTTCCATCTGGGAGAGCAGCGCGCCGGAAGCGGCGAAGTTCATGGTGACGTTGACCCCGGGATGGGTCTTCGTGAACTCGGCCTTGACGGCGTTGAAGGCGTCGGTGAGGCTCGCGGCGGCGGACACGGTCAGATCGGCGGCCTGGGCCGGCAAGGCGGTCAACAGGGCGATCGCCAGGGACAACAGGATTTTTTTCATTTGCGGCATCCTCCTTCCTTTACGCTTTGGGTTTGATGACTTTCGCCACGATCACAAGCAGGACCACGCAGACCACGGAGATCAGCAGTACGAGCTCGTTGGCCAGGGTGTCGTTGCCGGCCTGGGTGGCGCTGTAGACGGCCAGGGACAGCGTTTGCGTCTTGCCGGGCAGGTTGCCCGCGACCATGAGCGTGGCGCCGAACTCGCCCATGGCCCGGGCCAGGGCCAGCATGATGCCGGCGAGCAGGCCGCGCATGGCCAGGGGCATCGAAACCCGGAAGAAGATGACCGTCTCCGACGCGCCGAGGGTCCTGGCCGCGTTCTCGAGGTTTTCGTCCACGCCCTCGAACGCCGCGCGCGCCGAGCGGTACACCAGGGGAAACGCCACCACCGCGGCCGCGATCACCGCGCCTTCCCAGGTGAACATGATGCTTATCCCGAAGGTGTCCCAGAGATAGGACCCGAAAACGCCGCGACGGCCGAGCAGGACGATGATGTAGTAGCCGAGCACTGTCGGGGGCAGCACCATCGGCAGGGTCAGGATGGCGTCCGCCAGGTCCCGCCCCGGGAATTCGCGCACGCGGGCCAGCCTGGCCAGGGCCACGGCGGGAATCGTCGCCAGGGCCGTGGCCAGGGTGGAGACCTTGAGCGTCAGGAGCAGCGGCGGCAGCACGGCGGCGTCAAGCATGGGGCGTCTTCTCTCATGGATCGCAGCATCGTGGATGCGCGGGCGATTTGCAAAAGGAGTCCGTGGCAGGCTGGCAGATTCCAGCATTTGGAAAGGATAGGGAAAGGTTGCCGTTCTGTATAGAGTCACACTTGTTTTATGTAACGCGTGTCACTTGTGTTCCCCCGGGGCAACCGTTACTCCTCTGGCGTTGCACAGGAGAAAGACTGGTTACTGCATGTCGCGACTTCACGTTTATCTGTCCGGCTTCCGGTTACGCACAGGGACGGAAACGGCGACAGGGGGCAGCGCCGGGGCCGAGAGCCAGTGGAGCAGGATGACCAGCATGGGAACCTCCCTTGTCTGTCTGCTCGGATGCAAAAGAAATGCCGCGCAGCGGCGTGATCCGCCGGGCCCCGCCCCGTCCGGAAACGGCGCGGCATCGGGCCGGGCATAGCCTGCGCAAGCCGGAACCGGGCGGCGCAAAATGGAAGGAGTGCGCGACGTTTTCGTCGCCGCGCCGGCAGCCAGGGAGGCGTTCAGCTGAGCACGGACAGGGCGGCTTCCAGATACGTGCTAAGGCTGTCACGGGCGGCGGGCGGCAAGGTGCGGAATTTGAGCCCGACTTCCAGCCGATGGCCCGAAGCGGAGACCCGCATGACGGCGCAGGGGATACGGGCGTCCGTGCCAGCGCCGAAAAGTTCGCACTTGAGCTCCATGACGTCGTCGACACGGATGGGGGGCGGCGGGCCGTCCACGATGGTGGAGAACTGGCAGCCGGAGAGGCTGAGGTCGAGCACCATGCCGGCGAGGGAGGCCTCCCCCAGCCGCGCCTGCCCGGGAAAACAGCAGGAAACGCGTTTGTGGCGACGCAGGTCCATGGATTCGAGGCGGGGCGGGTAGGTGAGGAAGATCAGGGGAAAGGGCACCTGGATCCATTTGATGACCTTGGCCGAGAAGCCGATGACCGTTCCCTCGTGCAGGTAGCGGGCGATGACCGCCGCATCCGGATAGAGGAGCTGGTAGAGCGCCTCGCGCTGGGCCTCGGCCAGAAGCGGCATCTGCGTGATGACGCAGCGGCTGCGCAGATAGCCCACGCAAAGCGATTGCAGCTTGTCCTCGATGCCCGCCACCTCCAGGATCATCTTGGTGCCGGGCGGGCAGTGGAGCGATGGTACGGAAGGCGTGGTCACGGCGCCGCCTCTTTGGGAACCGTTACCTCGGGATGCGCCTGGTTTTCTTCGGGCGGGACGGCGCTCCGGAGATGCCCGAGCAGGCGGCGCGCCTGCTCGAATCCTGGATTGAGCGCCAGGGCCTGGTCGAGATGGCGCATGGCCCCTGCCGCGTCGCCGGATTCCGACAGGGCGCGGGCGACGTTGAAGTGGAGGTTCTCGTCGTCGGCGTTGCGTTCCAGGGCCTTTTCGTAAAAGGAAACGGATTCGGCGTAGCGCTTTTCCTTGCGCAGGCTGATGGCGAATTCGTTGAACAGATGCCGTTCCTGCTCCATGAACAGCACGTCAATGGAGAAAATGCGCCGCAGCGCCGCGGCCAGCTTCCTGCCGTCGCCCTTGTCCAGGTAGATCTTGCCGAGTTCGATATTGGCCTTGGGGTGCTTTTCGTCCAGCAGCAGGGCCTTGAGGAATTCCTTTTCCGCACCGTCCAGGTCGTCCTCGGAGAGGTGCTTCTCGGCCAGGGCGATTTTCTTCTTGAGCGACTCGATGAACGGCAAGCAACGTTTTTCGTAGTAGCCTGCTTCGGGCTGGTAGTTGCTCAGGAATTCGCCCTTGGTGACGGGCGTGACCGGTCCTGATGGAATGGCGTTGGCGTTGAGCGCCTGGACGTAGTAGTCACCCTCCGGACTGCGGCGGATGAACCAGTATGTCTTCTGGTCATAGGCGCGGCTTGTACCTCCCTGTCCCGTCTTCGTCTGCTTGGACATGGAATAGACGCCGAGGATGCGGCATTGCTCCATCTCCGGGAGAGATGGCGACGCTGCGGCAGCGTCGCCCGGATCTGTCGTGGTGTGCGCGTCTTGCATGGGTGGTGGCGGATCGTCGACCACCGGATACGAGCGTGGCGCGATGGGTTCGGGTTGCACCGGGCCGGGACGCCTGAACACATGCGCCCGGTCAGCAGCGTCCGCCTGCATCCTTGCTGTACGGACCGCATTGATTGTAACTTTATATAAAGCGACGGTCGGTTTGTCAAAAAAAATAACGGCCTGCTCCGCAACGGAACAGGCCGCGTATGCCGGCATTGTGGCCGGAAACCGGAAACGCGGGCCTCAACCGCAGCCTTCGCCGCTGCCGCCGCTGCAGCCGCAGGCCTTGCCCAGGCCTTTTTTGCGGCTTTTGAGAAGCGACAGGTCGCCCGCGCCGTAGACCTCGGCCAGGGCCGTCTCCAGGAATCCCGAGCATTCGTAGGGCAGCACGCCGTGGGCCGTGAGCACCTTGCGCGGGGTCTCGCCGAACGCGGCCACGAGGACGGCCCGGCAGTCGGAGAGCACCCTGGCCAGTTCCTCCCAGCGTTTGGGGCCGGCCCCGGGGTCCGGGGCATAGCGCTCCTCGACGAAGGAGAAGCCGATTTCCTCCTGCTTCCAGATCTGAAACTTGTGGGCCTCGCCCAGGTGCATGTTGACGAGCATGCCCTCGCGCGTGGCCACGGCCACATAGGGCCGCTTGGCGAGGTCCGCCCCTGGCGCGGTGCGGGAGCATTCGCCCAGCAGCGGCGACAGTTCGCCCGAGCGGTCGTTGCACAAAAGCCCCACGGCGTCGGCGCGGCAGCGCTTGCAATGGCTCATCTGCGGCAGGAGCTCGCCGGCTGTGGCGCGCAGCTCCTTGATCATCTCGGCCGTGGGCGCGGGCACGTCGGCAAACGGCGTGTCCGCCACCGGGAACAGCGGCATGATGTTCTGGATGTCCACCCCGAGCGCGGACAGCGTCTTGGAGATCTCCAGCACGTGGTGGTCGTTGACGCCGGGGATGACGATGGTGTTGGATTTGACGATGACGCCCTTCTCCTTGAGGATGCGGATGCCTTCGAGCTGGCGTTCGAGCAGGAGCTTGGCCGCGGCCTCGCCGCGCAGGATGACCTTGCCGTCGCGGGCCCAGGCGTAGACCTTGGCCCCGACCTTCGGGTCCACGGCGTTGACGGTCACGGTCACGTGGGTCACGCCCAGTTCGGCCAGTTCCGCCGCGTGGGCCGGCAGGGCCAGGCCGTTGGTGGACAGGCAGAAAAGCATTTGCGGATGCTTGTCCTTGAGCAGGCGGATGGTTTCCAGGGCTTCGGGGTTGGCCATGGGGTCGCCGGGACCGGCGATGCCGACCACGGTGATGCGGGGCTCTTTTTCCAGCACCTTTTCCATGTACAACACGGCCTGCTCGGGGGAGAGCACGGCGCTGGTCACGCCGGGGCGCGATTCGCTCACGCAATCGTACTTGCGATTGCAGAAGTTGCACATGATGTTGCACTTGGGGGCCACGGGCAGATGCACGCGGCCGCAGGAGCCGGCGGATTCGCGGTTGAAGCAGGGATGCTTGGAAAGATCCTTTTGGGTGGTCATGGCGGGCTCCTGTTAGAGATAGCCGTATCCGACGGCGCTGTCTTCCTGCTTGCGTTCGAGGATGGTGTTGACCAGGCGATCGAAAAGTTCCTGCGTGCCGCGGTAGCCCACATGGAGCATGCGCTGGCCGCCGAAGCGGTCGTGGATGGGGAAGCCCATGCGCACAAGCGGCACGCCCATGTCCTTGGCGTAGCGGTAGCCCTTGCTGTGTCCGACGAGAAGGTCCGGGGCGAGGTCGGCCGCCTGTTCGGCGATGTCGTGGAAGTCCACGCCTTCCCGGGCCTCGGGGGGCTCGGGAAGGATGCCCTCCGTGACCTCGGCCAGGGCCTGCTTGAAGTTGCGGCACTTGGCGCCGGTCGCGGCGAGGATCGGCTTGACGCCGATTTCGGCCAGGAAGGCGACCATGGCGATGACGAGATCCTCCTCGCCGTAGACGATGGCGCGCTTGCCGGCCACGTACTTGTGGCCGTCGACGTAGGCGTCCACGAGCTTGCCGCGCTCGCTGGCGTACTTCTCCGGCATGGGCCGGCCCGTGAGTCTCTCCAGGGCGTCGAAGAAGGCGTCGGTCTCGCGGATGCCGACCGGGATGCCCACGCGCAGGTTCCTCACGCCGAAGCGGCGTTCGAGGCTTGTGCCGGCGCTTTCGGCCATGTGGTCGGCCCGGCCGCATTCGATGGTCCCGAGCGCCCCGGACATGGCCCGGATGTCGGCCAGCGACGTGCCGCCGGCGGGGAGCTTCTCGTAATCGAGCAGCGCCGGACGGTCCATGCTCTCGGAAATGTCGGGCAGCACGGTCGCGTCCACGCCGTAGTCGGCGAGTATTTCCTTGAAGTGGCGCAGGTCGGCCGGGGAGACGAAGCCGGGGATCAGGTTCACGCGCCGGTGCGCGGCGACCTTTTCCCGCACCAGTTGGGAGGCCAGGGCGGCCGTGGCCGCGTGCCAGCCTTCCATGTGCGTGCCGGAATAGCTCGGCGTGGAGACATTGACGATCTCGGGTAGGGGCAGATCGCCGAATTCCTTGCGAAACTCCGCCAGCAGCCGGGGCACGTCGTCGCCGATGGTTTCGGTCAGGCACGTCGTGGCCACGCCGACCACCTTGGCGCCGTACTTGGACATGACGTTGAGGATGCCTTTCTTGAGGTTGGGGCCGCCGCCGAAGACCGCCTGCTTTTCCCCCAGCGCCGAGGAGGCGATGTCCATGGGTTCGCGGAAATGGCTGATGATGTAGCGCCGCATGTAGGTGGCGCAGCCCTGGGAGCCGTGCAGGAAGGGAATGGCCCCCTCGACGCCCCGGAAGGCCAGGGCCGCGCCCAGGGGCGTGCACAGCTTGCAGGCGTTGGTCGTGGAAACGTAGGGCGAGTCGCTCATATGCCTTCTCCGCCGGCCGCGCGCTTGGCGGCTTCCTGTTCCTTTTCCCTGGCCATGGCCTCGCGCCGGGGCACGAACCGCCAGACCGGGCTCGTGGCCGAGGCGTGGACTTCCTTGGCGAAATTGAGCATGCCGACGAAGCCTTCCAGCGCTTCCTTGCGTTCGTGGTTGTGGTCGCAAAAACCCACGCCGAGCTTGTGGGCGATGGGCCGCTCCTTGACGCCGCCGACGAAGAGGTCCACGTCGAGTTCCCTGACGAACTTCGAGAGCTCGAGCGGGTTGGAGTCGTCCACGATGACCGTGCCCGGGTCGCAGATGGCGGCCAGTTCCTCGTAGTCTTCCTTGGTGCCGGTCTGGGAGCCCACGAGCACGACCTTCATGCCGAGATGCCGGAAGGCCTTGATGAGCGAAAAGGCCTTGAACGCGCCGCCGACGTAGACGGCGACCTTCTTGCCCTCGAGGTCCTTGCGGTACTTGCGCAGCTCCGGCAGCAGCTTGGACAGCTCGTCGCGCACCAGCTCCTGGGTGCGCTCCACGATGCCGGGGGCGCGGTCCTTGAAGTGGTCGGCCACGGCGTAGAGCGAGTCGGCCATGTCCTCGATGCCGAGGTAGGACACGCGCAGAAACGGCGTGCCGAACTTCTCTTTCATCATCTGGGCCAGCTCCATGGTGGCGCCGGAGCACTGCACCACGTTGAGGCCCGCGCCGTGGCAGCGCCTGATGTCGGCCACGCGGCCGTCGCCGGTGATGTTGGCCACAACCTCGACGCCCATGCGCTTGAAGTATTCGCGGATGATCCAGATCTCGCCGGCCAGGTTGAAATCGCCGAGGATGTTGACGGAAACGGGGCTGATGTCCGAGGTGTCGCCGCTGCCGGCCAGGGTGAACATGGCCTTGCAGGCCGCGGCGTAGCCTTCGCGCTTGTTGCCCTTGAAGCCTTCGGACTGGACCGGGATGACCGGAATGCCCGTCAGTTCGGACACGTCGCGGCACACCGCGCCCACGTCGTCGCCGATGATGCCCACGATGCAGGTGGCGTAAACGAAAGCCGCGTTGGGCTTGTGGCGTTCGATGAGTTCGAGCAGTGCGGCCTTGAGCTTCTTCTCGCCGCCGAAAATCACGTCTTTTTCCTGGAGATCGGTGGAAAAGCTCAGGCGGTGCAGTTCCGGGCCCGAAGACAGCGCGCCCCGGATGTCCCAGGTGTAAACGGCGCAGCCGATGGGCCCGTGCACCAGGTGCAGGGCGTCGGCGATGGGATAGAGCACCACGCGGGAGCCGCAGAACACGCAGGCCCGCTGGGACACCGCCCCGGCAAGGCTGTCGCGGTTGCACGCGAGCTCGAAGGGCCCTTCGCCCTTGCGGTGGATCTGATCCCGCCGTTCCTCGAAAATGGCCTGTTCCATGAACGCTCCTTTCCCCGGTCACCACAGGTCGGGGTCATCGGGATTATACAAGGAGCGTGCCATGCTTTAACTATTTGAAAATAAAGTATAAATAATACACTTTCCAGTGTAGGAAACAAATTTGTCAGCGCGAAGGCGACAGAAATGTAGAGGGAAGCACGCATTGAAAAGAAATCGTGGATCGCAATCCCGGAAATGTCGTGCCGACGTGTTCGGACCTCGAAACATGAATTGCTGGGACCGCGCGCGACCCGCTGCGAGGCGTAACCGGAACGTGCCCGCGCCCAAGACGCCGAACGTGCCCGCACCAATGACGAAGCCCCTGGCGCCCAGGGCAACGCGGTCCGCCCGCATCGTCTCCATTCCGTCACCCGGCCGTCGCACGGCGCAAAAGCATCCCGCGTACAAGCGGCTTCCACACCCATACCGCCCCAGGCGACAGGCACCCACTCCATGGCAAAATCCCTCGGCTCCCGCGTCCAGGACGCCTTTTTCCGGTTCGTCCACGGCAACCGTCTTATCTACAACACCTGCTGGGAAGATCCGCGGCTGGACAGGAAACTGCTCGGCATCGCCCCCGGAGCGCAGGTCGTCGTCATCACCTCGGCCGGGGACAATGCCCTGGACTACCTCCTGGACGACCCGGCCGGCGTCGCCTGCGTGGACCTCAATTTCCGCCAGAACGCCCTGCTCGAACTCAAGCGGGCGCTTTTTCGCCGCGCCTCCCACGCCGAACTGTTCCTCTTTTTCGGCGACGGCGGCGGCGCGCGCTGCGCCGCCATCTACAAGGCCCTGCGGGGCGACCTGCCGGACTACGCCCGGGAATTCTGGGACAAGAACATCGACTACTTCAAACCCGGCAGGCTCTCGCGTTCGTTTTACTACCACGGCGCGTCCGGGGCCGTGGCCTTCGCCTTTTCGCGCGTTTTAAGCGCCGTGAAGCCTGGCGTGCGCCGCCTGATCCCCGAGCTCCTTGCCGCGCAAACCCCGGAGGCGCAGCGCCGCGCCTTCGACGCCATCGAGCCCGCCTTCTGGGACCGCGTGAGCCGCTGGCTCGTCGGCCGCCCGGAAACCATGGCCCTGCTCGGCGTGCCGCGCCCGCAGATCGAGCTGATCCGCAGCGCACACCCCGGCGGCCTCGAAGGTTTCGTGCGCGACAAGGTCCGGCAAGTCTTCACCGGCCCGCCCATGGCCGAAAACTACTTCTGGCGCGTCTACCTGACCGGCCGCTACACCCGCGCCTGCTGCCCCGAATACCTCAAGGAAGCCAACTTCCCGGTCATCCGCGACCGCCTCGACGCGCTTTCCACTCATACCGCGAGCCTGAGCGCCTTCCTCGCGGAACACCCCGGCCCCTACAGTCACTTCATCCTGCTCGACCATCAGGACTGGCTGGCGAGCAACGCCCCGGCCGCCCTGGCCGAGGAATGGGAGCGCATCTTCGACAGCGCCGCGCCCGCCGCGAAAATCCTCATGCGCACCGCGGGCCTCGACGTCTCCTTCGTGCCGGGCGCGGCCCGCGACCGCCTGCGCTTTTTCCCCGAAATCACCGAACCGCTCCACGCCGCCGACCGCGTCGGCACCTACGGCAGCCAGCACCTGGCGGTGGTCGCCTGATGGAAAACGCCTGCGCCGCCAACCCCCTGCACGGCTATTACAAATGGCACGCGCGCATCTACGACGCCACGCGCTGGAGCTTCCTCTTCGGCCGCAACCGCCTGTTGCGCCTGGCCGCTGAAGTCCTGGGGCCGCGCCGCCGCACGCCTGTGACGCTCCTCGAAGTCGGCTGCGGCACCGGCCGCAACCTGGCCCGCCTCGCCCGCCTCTTTCCCGCCGCCTCGCTTACCGGCATCGACCTCTGCCGGCCCATGATCGCCCGCGCCGCCAGGGCCACGACGCCCCACGCCCTCCGCTGCCGGCTCCTGTGCGAAGCCTACGGCCCGGAAAGCCTGCCTCCCGCCTCCGCGGACTGCATCGTCTTTTCCTACAGCCTCAGCATGTTCAACCCCGGCTTCGACGCCGCCCTCGACGCCGCGCGC
>DQED01000299.1:0-2772 GCA_003525525.1 Desulfovibrio sp. | reverse complement strand
GGATGGGCGTCAACCACGTGCGCATGGACGACCACCTGCTTCCGGCGCTGCAGGCGCGGTTTGATGTGGTGAACCTGGAGAGCCGGAAGGCGTATGGCGGGTTGTGGGAGTATTTTGTCTATTTGGGACGGTAGGTTGAGAGATTGGGAGAAGGATACGATGCCTCCGGCGGCCGGGGGGGTAATCCCCCCCCGGACCGCCTGAGCGGGGAGACGTCCCCATCTTTGTACCGCCAACGCCAATGCCTGCGGTGCCCGCAGCCTTTCCCGCGCCACGACGCCGAACGNNGGGGCCTGGGGCAGCGCCCCAGCTTTGACCGGGAGCAGCCCGACAATCCTGTAACTGGCGGGCGGCTGCGCGCAGGGGTAGAAGGCTTTCAGGAGTGACAGTCATGACGGACCTGGAAGCCAATGCCGCCCGTTTCGACGGGCTTGCCGAGGTGTATGAGGCGAGCCGGCCGACGCCGCCGGCTGTGCTGGTGGACGTGTTGTGTCGGTATGCCGGGGTATCGCGGCCGGATTTGGTGGTGGATTTGGGCAGCGGCACGGGGCTCGCGACCCGGTTGTGGATCGGCCGGGCGGGGACGGTGATCGGCATCGAGCCCAACGAGGGGATGCGGTATCGCGCGGAGGCGGCGGTGCTTGCCATCCCTGGCGGTGCGGATGTGATTTTCCGCAACGGTTATGCCGACGAGACCGGGCTTCGGGATGGGTGTGCGGACATTGTGACGTGTTGCCAGTGCCTGCATTGGATGGAGCCGCAGCCGACCTTTGCCGAGGTGTCACGCATCTTGCGCGAGGATGGCGTGTTTGCGGCTGTGGATGCGGACATGACGCCGTCGTTTGGCGGAGCGGCTGAGGAAGCGCTCTGGTCGATGCGGCGTCGGGCGCGGGCGCTCGAGGAGAAGTTGCGGCTGACGGACGTGCGGCGTTGGGACAAGGAAGGCCATCTCGGCCGCATGGCCGCTTCGGGGCGGTTTCGTTTCACGCGCCAGTTTGCGATGCATCATGTGGAGCCGGGCAGCGGCAGGCGGCTGCTCGATCTGGCGCATTCCTTCGGCGGCGTGGCGGCGCTGCTGGCGCATGGCGTGCCCGAATCCGATTTCGGCATGGACGTGTTGCGCCGGGAAGCCGAGGCCATGGGCGAGGCGGAAGTGCCGTTTCACTGGAGTTATGCCGTGCGCATCGGCGTGAAGTAGGCGTTGCCTCGATGCAAGAGGAAGCCGGCTGGTGGGTGCTGGCGCTCGGCGGGCCGTACGATCCCGGGGATTTCGAGCAGCGGGACGCGGCGCGCACGCGGTTGCGCCAGGAATTGCTGCTCGTGGCCATCGTGCCGGACGCCTATGTCTGGGTCTGGGACGAGACGGACCGGGCGCAGTTGGTGTTGCGGACGTTTGCGCGTCGCGAGGCGGCCGAGGACTATGCGGCCTATCTGTCGGGCCGGGGCGTCACGGCACGGGTGCGGCAGGTGTTCGGCGAGACGGCCGGGGACTGAGGGCGTTCGTTTTCTGTCGCCGGGGTGTTCCTTCCGTGTTCCTAACGCCCCCTTGGTCGTTTCTTCATTGTTCGTATCCTGATTATCATACCGGATTCACGGGATAAAATCAACATTTTCGCTCTCGGGCCGAAAGGCTTGGCCGTCGCGGCGCGGGCGATGCCCGCTTTTTTTGCGTGCCTTGTTCCTTCGCTGTTTCTTGGCTGTGCCTCACTGCGGGCCAGCTGTCGCCAAGATGTGCGTTACCTGTTCGTTACCTGTTCCTCACGACCGTTAGGGTGTCACTTTCCTGTGCGCAACCTGTCGCCAACTGGTCCTGTTTTGTTCCTTTCTTGTGCATAGATTGTATAATATGCATGAATAATAGATATATTTTGAGGAAGCGGAAAGGGCTTTGCCAAACACGGCCCGGGAATTTACCCTGCCGCCATGCTGCCGTTGCCCTTTGATCCACGCATCGCGTCCTGGTTCGCCACGCATGTCGGCGCGCCCACGGATATCCAGGCGCGCGCCTGGCCGCGCATCGCCGCCGGCGAGCACGTGCTCGCCGTGGCCCCCACGGGATCGGGCAAGACGCTGACCGCGTTTCTCTGCGCCCTGGACCGGCTGGCCACGGGCGCGTGGCCCACGGGACGGGTTTCCGTGGTCTACGTGTCGCCGCTCAAGGCCCTGGGCACGGACGTGCGCACCAATTTGCTTGCGCCCCTGGCCGGGATTCGCCGCAGTTTCGAGGCCGCCGGGCAGAAGCTGCCGCCCATCCGGGTCGCCATCCGCAGCGGCGACACCTCCTCCGAGGAGCGGCGGCACATGTTGCGCAAGCCGCCGGAAATCCTCATCACCNNATCACCACGCCGGAATCCTTGAATCTTCTGCTCTCTTCGCGCGGCGGGCGGGGCATGCTCGGCGACGTGCGTCTGCTCATCCTTGACGAGATCCACGCCGTGGCAGGGAACAAGCGCGGCGTATTCTTGCTTGCCGCCGTGGAGCGGCTGGCGCTGCTTGCCGGCGAATTCCAGCGCGTGGCCCTTTCGGCCACGGTCACGCCCCTGGCCACGGTTGCGGCCATGGTCGGCGGCTTCGCTCCCGCGACGGACGCGCCCGGCGCGCTTGTACCGCGCCCGGTCGCCATCGTGGCAAGCGAGGCGCCTAAGCGCATGGAGGCGCGCGTGCGCCACGTGCCCTGGCCCGAGGGCGACCGCACGGGCGGGCGCGTCAAGGCCGTGGCCGCCGACCTGCGGGAGCGCATCAAGAGAAACCGCGCGACCCTCGTATTCGTCA
>DQED01000015.1 GCA_003525525.1 Desulfovibrio sp. | reverse complement strand
GCGACGAGACCGGCGGCGACTATTTCGACTTTCTCAAAATGACCGACGACGGCGCGGGGGGGCTCGACGTGATCGTGGGCGACGCCACGGGGCACGGCATCGCGGCGGCGCTTTTTATGGCCACGGGGCGGGCGCTGTTGCGCGGCGGCCGCGCGGCCAAGGCCGACCCGGCCGCCCTGCTCACCCTGGCCAACGGGCTTTTGTGCGAGGACACCATGGATTCCGGGCGCTTCCTGACGCTTTTCGCGCTGCGCCTGGTCCACGGCGGCCTCGCCCCGGACGGCCATCTGGAGTGGGCCCGGGCCGGACACGACCCGGCCCTCGTCTACGACCCCGCAACCGACGCCTTTGTGGAGCTTTTCGGGCCGGGCCTGCCGCTCGGCGTACTTCCCGACTTCGTCTACGAGGGCCAGTCCCATCCCGGCCTCAAGCCGGGGCAGGTGCTGGCCCTCGGCACGGACGGCATCTGGGAGGCGCGCAATCCCGCCGGCGAGATGTACGGCAAGGACCGTTTCCGCGCAGTGCTGCGGGCCAACGCCGCGGCCTCGGCCGAGGAGATCCTGGCCGCCGGGCACCAGGACGTGGCCGATTTCCAGGCCGGAGCCCCGCGCGACGACGACATCACGCTCGTGATCCTCAAGGCGGAACCGGCGTAGGCGCCGTCGCAACGCGCGACGCCATACGCCCGGACGCCTCCGCTCCGACGGTTTCCTACAACCAGCGCGCCTGCACGGGGTTGCGCGGCGGCACACCGGCATAGCGCACCTTGGGGTAGCCGAGCATGAGCCCGCCGTGGACCACATGGCCTTCGGGCACGCCGAGCGCCGCGCGCAGGGCCGCGTCGCCGTTGGCCGCGAACGTGAGCAGCCCGGCCCAGCACGTGCCGAGCCCGCGCGAAACCGCGGCAAGCTCCAGAAACGTCAGCGCGATGCCGGTATCCGCCGCGCCGAAGCGCATCTCCGCCTCGGTATGGATCACGGCCAGGGCCGGCGCGCCGCGCAGGTACACGTCGAGTCCCCCTTTCCATAACGCCGCGTAGCGCGTCAGCACGGGCCGGCTATTGTCGCCGGCGAACCACGCCGCCGTCAGCGCGGCGAGTTCCCGCACCTTGGCCGGATCGACGGTGACGATCCAGCGGATCTCCTGGACGTTGGAGGCCGTGGGCGCATAGCGGGCGACATCAAGCAACTCTTCCACGAGCTCCCGGGCGACCGGCTTTTCCTTGTAGGCGCGGATGGAGCGCCGGCCGCGCAGCAGCCCGTCCACCGCCTCGGGCGCTGGCCAGGACGCGAGGTTTCCGCGCACGCCGGCGGCCGGATCGACCGCGTCCACCTTGACGTTGACGAGCGCGTCGTGGGGGCAAACGGCCACGCAGTGCCCGCAGGCGGTGCAGATGGCGGCATCGGCCACGGCCGGACCGCCCGAGGCGTCCAGCGCGAGCGCCTTGGTCGGGCACTCGAGCACGCACAAACCGTCCTTTTTGCATTTGTCGGCATCAACTGAGATCAAGTCCATCGCAAACTCCTTCTCGCAACGCATCCCCGCCGCAACAGCGCGGCCGGTCGTCGGGCGCGACAGTACCGCGACGGAGACGGTTTGCAAGAAGGCACACGCAAGTGGCGTGGCCACCGCCAGGGAACCGGTGGGCACGACACAGGATGCGACCTATCGAAAACAACAAGGGAACAGCGACGCCGGAAAGGGGGTCCAGAGGGCGCCAGCCCTCTGGCCGCCGGAGACGTTTCTCCGGACCATTTCCGCAAATTTTCGGCAGCGATTCGGGGCAGCGGCGGCCGGACCCGGAGGCAGGGGACGGGGCCGGCCGACGGTCCCTTCGAGAAAGGGGGACCCGCCATGCGCGTGTACGGGTCGGCGCGACAGGCCTAGAGCCAGGTGATCCTCGTGCCGGGGACGTTCTCCTGGCCGGCGTTTCGCGAACCGGGATAGCCGAGGAAGAGAGCGGCGTAGACCGTTGCCGAAGACGGAATGGCCATGGCCGCGAACAGCTCCGGACACGCCGCGGCGGCGCGGACGATCTCCCCGGCGAAACAGGTGGCAAGGCCCTGTCCGGCGGCGAGCCACTCCATGCGGGCCACGGCCAGGGAACAGGCGGCGACCGCGGCGTCGTCGCCGGCGGGGCCGTAGGCTACGGCCATGTGCGGCGCGCCGCCGAAGAGCACTTCCCGGGGCCTGGCGTCGGGGGGCAATCCGTCGGCCAGCAGTCCCTCCAGCCGCAACCAGGCCGTGGCCAGTTCCGACACCTTGTCCATGGCGTTTACGGATTCCAGCACGACGAAGCGCGCCAGTCCCGCCGTTGCGCCGGGAAGCGGGAAGCTCGCGGCGTCCACCAGGCCGCGCAACACCCGCATGCAGATCACTTTGTCGGCGAAAACGCGCACTGCGCGGCGGCTCTTAAAGAGTTCCTGCTGCGCCTTGCTGGCGACGCCGGTCCAGGCGCAACGCCCCGAGGCCGGATTCGCCTGTCCCAGGAGGAGGTTGTCGTGACAAAAACCCGCATTGACGCGAAACGCCACGTCCGCGCCCACTGCTGCTGCGGCCTTGATGGACGGCCTGCGCTGCAACTTCACCGGCGCGGCGGGAGCGGGAGAAGCCGCCGACGCATCCTCGGACGCAGCGGCGTCGCTCTTTCCCGAAGGCAGAGGGCATTTGAAGGGAATGCCCCTGATGGACATGATCCGTACCGACGTGCCAATGCCTTTGTCCTGCATGTGTTCCATGAGACGCTCCTTTGAATCTTCCGGGTCTTATGCACGGGCCTACGCCCAAACTCCGGCCCGCACAACGACCCGAATTCCCCATGAAGCGTGACCGAACACGCCGTGACCGCCAGCCCCTCCTGTTTTTTTCTTGTGCCCACCTGCCGGCTGCGATATGAATTTTTTCCAAAATCAGGGAGGAAAACGCCATGCGAGTGCTTGTGGTGGACGACGATCCGGCCAGCCGGCAAGTGCTTGCGGCCCACCTTGCCGGGCTGGCCGAAACCGTCCTGTGCGGCAGCGGCCCCGAGGCCGTGGACGCCGCGGGCGCGGCCATCGCGTCGGGAACCCCGTTCGACGTGGTCTTTCTGGACATCATCATGCCGCACATGGACGGCCACGAGACCCTTGCGCGCCTGCGCGAGGTCGAGGACGACGCCGGTGTCGCCCCGGAAAACCGCATGCGCGCCGTCATGGTCACCTCCATGGACGACGAGACGAACACCATGACCGCGCTCTTCGACGGCCAGGTCGCCGCCTATCTGGTCAAGCCGCCCAACCGCTCGGAGCTCCTCGAAAAGCTCGTGACCCTCGGCCTGCTCTCCCTGGACTAGCGTCGCACCCGCGCAACCCGCGTCTTTCCTTTCAAGGGGAACACCCTTGAACCGCTGCTCTTTCCTTGAAAAATGCACCCGCATTTTTCAAGGGGCACGACACGAGCGGTTTTTCTTGCACGCGCAAATTCGCTAGTCTATTTTTATTGAAAAATAGATTGGTCGCCGCCCATGCCTGTTCCCTATCGCCTGCCGGCCTGCCTGCTGGCCGCCTGCCTTGTGCTTGGCGCGGGAAGCGCCCTGGCGCAAACCGCCCGCGACTACGGAAGCGTCGCTGCCGTGGTTGTGCGCGTGTGCGACGGGGACACGGTGCTGGTGGACATTCCGGAATACCCGGATATTATAGGCAAACAGATTCGTGTGCGCCTGGCCGGGGTCGATGCGCCGGAGCTGCGGGACAAGGCCCCGGACGTGCGGCTGGCGGCGCGACAGGCCCGCGAAGCCATGGCCGCGTTGCTGCCGCCGGGCACGGCGGTGACGCTTTCGGGACTTCGGCGCGACAAGTATTTCCGCCTCGACGCCGCCATCACGGTCGGCGGGCGCGACGTGGCCCAGGCGCTCGGG
>DQED01000090.1:8451-8615 GCA_003525525.1 Desulfovibrio sp. | reverse complement strand
CTTTGGCGGCGGCGGGGGCGCGGCCTCGGCAACGGCCGCGACCTCGGCCCCGAACATGGCCGTGAGGATGGCCTGGCCGTCGAGCGGCGCGGCGAAACTGCCGGCGAGGCGGCCGTGGCGCAGGATGGTCACGGCGTCGCACAGTTCCCGGGCCTCGGCCAGCT
>DQED01000090.1:0-8403 GCA_003525525.1 Desulfovibrio sp. | reverse complement strand
CTGGGCCGGGGAGATGCCGGAGGTGGGCTCGTCGAGGATGAGCAGGCGCACGTCGCGGTCGAAAAGCCGCGCCAGTTCCAGGTGCTGGCGCTCGGCCACGGTCAGGTCGGAGACGGGAATGTCCGGGCGCAGGCAAAAGCCCATGCGCGCGCACACCGCTTCCAGGCGTTTGCGCGCGGCGGCGCGGGAAAGCACGGGCCCGCCGCCCAGGGCGAAGTTCTCCCAGACCTTAAGCGGCGGGAAGTCCAGGGGGTCCTGGGGCAGCATGCCGATGCCGCAGTGCGCGGCCATGTCCGGGGTCAGCCGCCTGTGGGCGACGCCGTCCACGACGATTTCGCCCGCATCCGGTGCCAGCTGGCCGCACAAGACCTTCATGAGGGTGGACTTGCCGGCCCCGTTTTCGCCCAAAAGCCCGTGGATGCGCCCGGCCGCGAGGGTCACGCTGACGTCGTCGTTGGCGGCAAGCCGCCCGAAGCGCTTGACGATATGGTTGAGGACGACGTCCATGCCGGGCACACTCCGCCGCGCCCTACTTGGAGGCGCTGGCCCCCTCCATGCCGTGGAGCAGCTGCGGGCAGAACCACAGTTCCTTGTCCGTGGCCGTGCGGCCGGCGGGCACGAACACCGTGCCGTCCTGGTAGGCGAGCGGCCCGGCGAAGAGGTTGACCTTGCCCGAGCCGAGGTCGGCCGTGAACTGGTCCAGGGCCTTCTTGTTTTCGGAGGAAAGCCCCTGCCCGGGCAGGAAGCCCACCGGGCTCTTGTCCGGATCGTTTAGGGCGGCGAAATCCGGGGCGAGCCAGACGAAGTCCGACTTCCAGGCGCCGGCGGCGACGTCCTTGACGATGGGCAAAAGCGCCGGGCCCCAGTTGAAATAGGGCACGCCGAGGCAGGCCTCGGGCGCGCTCGCGCAGGCGTCCTTGTAGTCGTAGGGCAAGGCGTGGACGTCGGCCCCGGCCTTGCGGCGGGCGGCGGCCACGGTCAGGGCCTCGGGGGTGTCGATGCCGGAGATGACCACGTCGTAGCCCTGGTCGAAAAACGAACCGGCGACCTGGTTGGGGTCGGAGGTCACGCCCGGGATGTTGAACCAGAAGCCGATCCAGGTGACCTTGAACGAGAGGTCCCCGGCCTTTTGGCCGCGCACCTTCTCCCAGGCGTAGCGCGCGCCGAGATAGGCGGCGTCGGCCAGGCGGCGGGTCTCGTCGTTGATCAGCGGCCCGAGGAAGCCGATCTTGCCGGTCTTGGTGGTCATGGCCGCGGAAAAGCCGGCCATCATCTTGGCGTATTCCATCTTGGAAAAGACGTTGCCCAGGTTTTTCGGAGCCTTGCCCGTTAGCGCGTCGTCGCCGGAAATGTGGACGAAGGTCAGTTCGGGGTGTTGCTCGGCGGCCTCGCGGATGCCGTCCTTCATGTCGTCGGAGCCGGCGAAGATGAGCGTCGCACCCTTGGCCGCCAGATCGTCCACCACTTGCGGCACGGTGACGCCCGGGCGGTCGGCGGGATTGAGTTTGTCGAGATAGAGCATCTTCGCGCCGGGCAGGTGCGCCTCGACGTACTTGCCGCCCTCGTACTGGGCCTGACTGTAGCCTTTGTCGTTGTAGGGGCCGACGAGCAGCATGCCGAAGGTCAGCGGCTTTTCGGCGGCCGGGGCGGGGACGACCAGGGCCAGGCAAAAGGCCAGGGCCGCCAGGGAGGAAAGGATGCGGCGCATGGGGCACTCCTTTTGGCAGTTGATGGGGCTCGGCGACTGTAAAAAAAGCCGGTGCGATGCGCCAGGGGCAAGGCCCGGATTCATGACCTTCCCGGCAGCGCGCCGTCGCGCAGGAAATCCTCGACCAGGGCGAGCACGGCCTCGTTGCCGCAGAAACTGCCGCCGGCGATGCGGCGGCGCATGGCGTCGAGGCTCTTTTCGAAATCCGGCAGCAACTCCGGCGTCAGGCGCTCCATGGACGCGGACCGGCCGTAGCCCAGGCGCTCCAGGTAAAGGGCGTTCAACTGCTGCTCGAACGCCCCGGGCACGGGGAACGACAGCACGGGCTTGCCGTAGTAAAGCGCCTCGCTCATGAGATTGTGGCTGCCGCCGCAGATGACGTAGGCGCACGACGCCAGATCGTCAAGGAAGCCCTCCTCGGAGTAGTCCCGGAAGGTCAGGTTCCCGTCCACCTTGTCCATGCGGTAGCCGTAGACGCGAAATTCCCGGTCGATGGCGCGCAGGTAGGGCGCGAAGGCGTCGCAGATGCCGCAGCTCTGGTAGACGAGGATGTGGTCGCCCCTGGAGGGCGTACGCGCGCGCACGCTCTGGCGCAGGATGGCCGGGGCGATGCGGGCGCGCGCGCCGGGTTTGGGCGGCGGCTGGAAAAAGGAGATGGCCAGGTAGTCCGTGGCCGCGGAAAAAAGGAAGCGGATGGAGGCGCGGATGCCCCAGTAGTCCGGCCACAGGCGCGGCGGGATGTCGTGGTCGCAGCAGGAGACGACGTGCTGGTGGTCGATGGACAGGCAGGGGATGCCGGCGCGACGGGCCGCGATGGGCACGAAATATTCGTAGTCGGAGATGGCGCGGTCGGGCCTGAATTCCGCGATCATGGCCGCCAGGCGCGCCAGTTCGCCCGGGCGCTTGGCCAGGGTGCGCGCGGCGAGCTTCAGTGTTGCCGGCATGTCCAGGCGCTGGTTCCTGTAGCGCGTGCCGGGGTTTTCGAACCGCTCCACCGGGAATTCGCGCCCGAGCAGCTGCATGCCCTCTTCGCTGGAGACGAACAGGAACTCGTGCCCGAGCGCCTTGAGGTGCCGGGCCAGGATGAGCGCGCGGATGGCATGCCCGTGCTGGGTGCCGTGCACGCCGTAGAGGATGCGGGCCATGGTCGAACTCCCGGAAGGACTGCGCGCCCCGTACCGGGCGCGACCGCCCGCGTCAAGTCGGGGACGGGGAATATCCCGTCAGAAAAGCCAGATGTGGTCGAGTTCCGCCCCGGTTCTGCCCTCGGTGCGGCGCTCGCGGAGGATCTTGGCCGGCCGGCCGGCCACGACCATGTTGTCCGGCACGTCGTGGGTGACCAGCGCCCCGGCGGCGACGATGGCCTGCGCGCCCACGGTCACGCCCGGCAACAGCACCGCGCCGGAATAGATCTTGGCATAGTCGCCGACCACGACCGGGGCGTACGTGCGCTCGATGTGGGACGCCTCGCCGTGGGTGTGGGTGAAAACGCGCACGTCCTCGGCGACGGCCACCCCGTCGCCGAGGGTGACGCCGCCCTTGGTGTCGAGAAAGACGTTGCGGTTGACGAACACCCCCGTGCCCACGCGCAGAAGCGGCCCGAAATTGAAGCGCAGGTTCTCCTCGGCGGTGAACGCGCTGCCGCACGCGCCGAAAAGCCGCTTGGCGATGAGCCGGCGAAACGGAATGGCGAAGGGCACGATCAGGCAGATCGGCAGCTTGTCGAAGGCGTCCCAGAGAAAATGCAGATGGCGCTGCGCCGGTGTCAGCGGGCAGTCCTCGGCCCGGGGCAGGGTCTCGGCGTAGAGGTGCATGTGGCAAAGCGCTTCCAGGGACAGGCGCGGCGCGGACAAGTCGGCCATGACGTCCTGGAGCACCTCGGAGTCCCCGATGGCGTCCAGGCGTTCCTCGATGCGTGACAGCAGGGCTTTGTAACACGCGGGCATAGGGCGTCTCCCGGTCGTTCGGCCAGGGGATGGCGAGGCGCGGCGCGCGGCCGAGCGCGCGCCGCGCCGGACAGACGTCTTGCGAGTCCTTCCCTACCGCAATCCCTCGCGCAGCGCCACCACGCCGAAGCCCGCGGCCTTGAGCATCCTGCCGGCAAGGGGGCTGACCTCGCCCGAGACCACGAGCTTTTTGCTCTTGACCTTGAGCGCGGCGGCCGAAGCCCCCACGGTCCTGGCGATGCCGGCCATGGTCGGCGTCCAGGCCAGGTAGTCCAGGGGATAGGCGACGAGCAGTCCGTTATCGGCGGTCACGGCGGCGATGTATTTGTCGGCGCGCACGAAGCGGGCCACCTTGTCGGTGGTGGCGTTCAAGTTGGCGTAAAGCTCCGCCTGCCGGGTACGGAACCAGGCCATGTCGTCGCTGTCGGCCAGGATGGCCTGGTGGATGAAGACCGTGCGGTCCGCGACCTTGGTCATGCGGTCGAGGGCAAGAACCAGCCGCGTCTGCTCGATGGGCGTGTAGTGCGTGTTTTCCACGAGCAGGTCGGCCATGTCGGCGGTTGCGCCCATGGCCTTGAGGCGCTCGCGGTTGGCGGTGAAGAGGTCTTCGGGAGGGATGGAGACGTCCACGGCGCTGGCCGGCGCGCCGGTCTGGGAAAAGGCGACCAGGGCCGCGCCGCCGGGAATGGCGGCCGTGGCCGTGAACGAGCCGAAAAAGCCCGCCCCGGCCAGGCGCTTGAGGCTTTCCTGGAGCACGGGGTTGCGCGAATAGGGGTCCACGCCGTAGGCCTTGGCGTATTGCCGCATGGCCTTGTTGTAGCCGAGCAGTTCGCCCACCGTGCCCTTGTCGTCGCTCGGGCGCTGCTCCTTGGAGGACGCCTGGGCGCGGGTGAAGCTCTTGCCCACGCTGGAGAGGGTTTCGCCAGGCTTGGTCAGCAGGTTGAACACGCCCTTGACGGCGTTGACCCCGGACTGGCCGATGGATTTGCCGATTTCCGCGCCCTTGTTCACGTCGTCCATGGCAGCGGCGGCCTGCAATTCCTTGATGCGGGCATAAAGCAGCGACGTGGACTCCACGTGCAGGTCGCCTTTGGGCGTGTGGATGACGTAGAGGTTCATGTAGCCGTCGTTTGCCACCTTGTCGTCCACGGCATAGTTGGAGCCGGAAAGAATCTTCTCCGGCAGGATCGCCCTGGCGGAAAACACCGGCGGCGTTTCCGTCTCTTCGGACACGGCTTTCGCGGTCCGGGCGACGGCCCCGGACGGCAGCAGGAAGACGCAGGCAAGAAAAAGGGACAGGAAAAGGCGTATGGTCATGGCAGGCTCCAAGCAAGTGATGTGAACGACATGGCGACTGCCGTGCTTACGCGTCCGGGCGAAATTTGTCATGGCCGACTTTACACGCCGGGCTGCTTGGTTTAGAGGGCCGCCAAATCGCGGGAGGCATGCGATGGATATCGTCAAGGACCCTCAGGAATTGCGCGAGCGCTGCCGCGGCTGGCAACGCCGGGGCGTCGTGACCGGGCTTGTGCCGACCATGGGCTATCTGCACGCCGGACACGCGAGCCTGCTTCGCATCGCCCGGGAGCGCGCCGCGCGCGTGGTGGCGAGCGTGTTCGTCAATCCGACCCAGTTCGGGCCGAGCGAAGACCTGGACGCCTATCCGCGCGACCTGGACCATGACGCGGCCCTGGCGCGCGAGGCCGGCGTGGATGTGCTTTTCACCCCCTCCGCCGAAGCCATGTACGCGCCCGGGGCCGCCACGTGGGTGGAAGTGCCGGAACTTTCCAAAATGCTCTGCGGCGCGACCCGGCCCATCCATTTCCGGGGCGTGTGCACCGTGGTGTCCAAGCTCTTCTTGCTCGTCCAGCCGAACCTGGCCGTTTTCGGGGAAAAGGACTGGCAGCAGCTGGCGATCCTGCGCCGCATGACGGCCGACCTGGGCTTTCCCGTGGAAATCGTGGGCGCGCCCATCGTGCGCGAGGCCGACGGCCTGGCGCTGTCCTCGCGCAACGTCTACCTGACGCCCGAGGAGCGCGCCGCCGCGCCCCACATCCACAAAGGACTGGAACTCGCCGCGTCGCGCGTCGCGGCCGGCGAACGCGACCCGGGACGCATCCTTGCGGCCACGGCCGCCTATTTCGCGGAGAGGATGCCGGCCGCGACCCTGGACTACCTTGCCTGCGTGCATCCCGAGCGGCTTTTCGCCCTGGACGTGATCGACGGCCCCGCGCTTTTCGCCACGGCCGTGAAGTTCTCCCGGGCGCGGCTGATCGACAACCGTCTGGCCGTCACCGCAACGCCAAGCTGACGCCGCGGTATTGCAACTTGCTTTTTGACGATACGCCGGGTATCGGACTAAATTTCGAATCAGTGAACGTCGTTTTCCTATAAGACATGTCATGTCCGCTCTGAACGGACCGCTGACACACGGAGGATATCGTATATGATCAATGCCAAGGGCCGGTACCTTTTCAGTTCCGAGTCCGTGACCGAAGGGCACCCGGACAAGGTCGCCGATCAGATCTCTGACGGCATCCTGGACGCCATCCTGGCCCAGGACCCCGACGCCCACGTGGCCTGCGAGACGCTGGTCACCACCGGCCTGGCTTTCATCGCCGGCGAGATCACCACCAAGGCCTATGCCGATTTCCCGTCCATCGTGCGCGAAACGGTCAAGGAGATCGGGTACAACAGCTCGACCATGGGTTTTGACTGGGAAACCTGCGCCGTCATCTCCTCGGTGGACAAGCAGTCCGTGGACATCGCCCAGGGCGTCACCCGCGAGAAGCCCGAGGAACAGGGCGCGGGCGACCAGGGCATGATGTTCGGCTTCGCCTGCGACGAGACCGAAACCCTCATGCCCGCCCCCATCTACTGGGCGCACAAGCTGTCGCGCCGACTGTCCTACGTGCGCAAGAACAAGATCCTCGACTTCCTGCGCCCCGACGGCAAGACGCAGGTGGCCGTGGAGTACGTGGACGGCAAGCCCGTGCGCATCGACAACGTGGTCGTGGCCTGCCAGCACGACGAGAACATCTCCTACTCCGACCTCGTGGACGCGGTGCGCCAGGAAGTCATCTTCCAGACCCTGCCCGAGACCCTGGTGGACAAGAACACCAAGATCTACATCAACACCACCGGCCGGTTCGTCATCGGCGGCCCCATGGGCGACTGCGGCCTGACCGGGCGCAAGATCATCCAGGACACCTACGGCGGCATGGGCAACCATGGCGGCGGCGCGTTCTCGGGCAAGGACCCCTCCAAGGTGGACCGCTCGGGCGCGTACATGGCCCGGTACGTGGCGAAGAACATCGTCGCCAGCGGCGCGGCCAGCCGTTGCGAAGTCCAGATCGCCTACTGCATCGGCGTGGCCGAGCCCCTGTCCGTGCTGGTCACCTCCATGGGCTCGAGCGACATCCCCGACGAGACGCTGACCAAGGCCGTGCGCGAGGTCTTCGACCTGCGCCCCTACTTCATCTCCAAGCGCCTGGACCTGCGCCGTCCCATCTACAAGCCGACCTCGTGCTACGGCCATTTCGGCCGGGAGCGTCCCGAGTTCACCTGGGAACGCACCGACGCCGCCGCCGACATCAAGACGGCGCTCAAGCTGTAGCCAGCCTGCCGCCAGGGCGGTTTCTGGTCCCCGGGCCGGAGGCCGCCTGCGGCAACGCGTCCCCCCATGCTGCGCCGCCTGTCCGAATCCATCGACCGTTTCGTCTCCGCGCAGGAGGCGGCGAGCCGGCGCAATTTCGTAGCCGTGTGCCGGCGCTGGGTCGAGATCGTGGGGCCGGAGACGGCCGAGCTCGTGCGTCCGCTGGGGCATCGCCGCCGCGACCTGCTGCTCGGGGCGGACGATCCGGTGGTCATGCAGGAGATGCATTTCGCCGCTCCGGAAATTTTATCGCTGGTCAATGCCGCCTTGGGGCACGAAGCCTTTGACAGAGTGCGGTTCGACTTGCTAGGAAACCAAGTTTCCTTGGATGCGCTACGGGCCGTGCCCCCTCGTTTTGCCGTACCGCCGGAGCGAAAGCCGGAGCATTTGGGCGGTTTGCTGGGGGCGCTTGATCCGGCGACGCCTGTCGGGCGTTGTTATGCGAAGTATGTCGCGTATTTCGAGGCCGGGCCGCAGCCGTCCGGCCGGGACCGCCGAATGGCCGCAGGCAAGCGGACGCGGCGGCCGAAGACGGCGTGAAGAGATATTTTTCGTGGAGGCGAACATGAGCGAAGGTATGCAGCTTGATCTGAAGAAGCCGCTGGACAAGATGACGGCCAAGGAGCTTCGTGACCTGGTGCTCAAGCAGATTCCGCAGATCACGGGCGCTTCTGGCCTGGGCAAGGAAGAGCTGCTTGTGCAGATCAAGGAAGTGCTTGGCATCGGCGGCGAGGCAGGGCCTGCGGTTTCCCCGTACAAGACGAAGATCCTGTCGATGAAGGGCAAAATGCGCGAACTGCGCGTCAAGCGCACCGCGGTTGCAGGCGACGACGGACGCAAGCAGAAAGAGATTCTGCGTCGGCAGATCAACAAACTGAAGAAGCGGACGCGCCGTCTGGCCAAGGCGTCCTGATTTTCCGGGCCGCCAAGAAAGTTCTTGACGGCCCGCCCCCAATTGCGTAAAGCAATGGGCTCTTGAGCCTGCTGGGGGATCGTCTAGCGGCAGGACTATGGACTCTGACTCCATCAACCTAGGTTCGAATCCTAGTCCCCCAGCCAAGATACATATTGCGTCCCCATCGTCTAGCCTGGTC
>DQED01000411.1 GCA_003525525.1 Desulfovibrio sp. | reverse complement strand
ATCCCACCCTCTCCGCCAATCACGCATCCAGCCAAGTCCGACAAAGTCCGAAAGTCCTGAAAAATCAACGCTAAAGCGGCTAGAGATAGTCCGATAGCGTCCTTTTTCGTCGTTTGGCATCCGGGCAACTGGTATTCGCATGGTGACAAAAACGGGTAACTGGCGCAAATCCCGCACCCTGCCTGTATCAGGCGGTTACCCATTTTGGCCAGGAGGTTACCCGCCCCCGAAGCTCCCGCCCATGCCGCCCGAACTGGTGGGGCTGACCTGTGGGGCCAAGACCCGAGCCGGGACGCCGCGAAAGGAATGACCTATGTCCGTCCTGCCGGAAATCTAAAATAGAGCGGGATGGAAACAGGCCGAGGCCCCGGCCCAGCATCACGTCGTCCGCAAGATCACCTGTTCTAAGACCAGCTCCCGCATGTGGTAGAAGGATGGCACATCCAGCTCCCGCTGGTGAAGCTCCCGGGCTTCGTCATGGAGGCCGGCCTTCCGTAGCGCGGCGACGGCGGCGAGGTGAAACTCTCCAGGAAGGACGGTAAGCGATATTTTGGCCATGGTGAGCGAGAAGCAGGTCGAGTGCCATGTCGTCACAAAAACACGCGCCCAGATCACATTGCAGGACTGTAAAAAGCACTTACGCAGGCGTGACTATCACGAACAAGCAAAACTAACCTGACTCACTATGCCCAAAACTAAAGTTAAAAAGCATACTCAGCTGTCACGACTTACCCTCATTGTCTTCCCCTAGGATATAGGCCACCTCCTTAGGTGTCAATATACGACGCTGATGCTCTAACGACTCTTTTCTCTTGGATGCCTGGGCGATAAGACGTTGCGCCTGTAGAATAAAGAGTTCTAGATCAATTGGAAGACGGAGCAGCCCATAAATTTTCCCGCTGATAAAGAGATCGACAACAGGTTGTGGGCATGGAGTGCGAAACAAGACAACAACATTTATGTCATTTTTTTCCAACTCAAGCAAATCGGAAACAGAGATTGAGGCATTCGCACCGAATTCGACAAAAGCGATATCATGTTGAAACGGTTGAGCCGTATAGAATCTAGCCTCTTTAATATCATGAAATGCCACAACATTGTGATCACCAGACAAAGCTGAGACCATTGCTCCAAGTTCAATAATATCTGAACATATTATGATAATATTAGCGCAAAGCATTTGTTGCCCTGTAAAAGGCATCTTTTTCAGGAAAGATTAACATATTATTTCCATGAGACATCTTTGAGCAAGCAATCGAATGTTCCCAGGGTAGGAGAACGTGCCTCCGCCGCCAACGGCGGCAGCTTGGTTTGTCCCAACTAAAGTCAGCTTACTACAAAAAAAACGGCGAATGCAACGGGGTGTTACGCCTATAAAAAGAGCCTAGACCGTGGGCGTGGTGGCAGAGTGCCGACTGACGAAATATAGGCACCTTGCGTCGCGGGCCTGGACGACGGCTTGCCCGCCAAATGTGAAAATCGGACGCGGGAGGCGCAAAAGAACATTTTTCAGCAAGTCACAAGAACGGATAACTTTCCGGATAACTCAACAGAGTCACATTATTTTTATCTCATTATTCAAGATAGATAATTATGCAATATGACTGGCACCCTCCCATAAAAACCGCCAGCCATCCCTCGAACAACCAAATCTTTGGTTGTCGTATTCGTGCGCGAAAAACGCCTTTTTCATCGCACACTATCGCTTCCAGCCACCGCGATGGCGGCTGCCGTCTGCACAACACCTCGGCCGGCCTGCCGGATCCGCGGCCAGGTGCGAGCCGTCCCGTCCGGTCTATGGCGTACCCTTAGAAAACCGCACGGATGGCGGCGAACGGTTCGCGCTTGTCCACATCGCGGCGGCCCCGCCGGCTATGAGCGGTCCGCTCGTCATACTGGGCCAGGGCGAAAATACCGAAATCGGAGGATACGCAGCCAGCCGTTGCCCGCGGAACGCGGAATGAACGGCCGGACGGCGTCGGGCAGGCGCTTCAGGGCCCGCCCGGTTTCCCGGGCGGGCCTGACAGAGGGAAGGGGGCAGGCTAGAACTGCTGCTGCACCCCCATGGGATCCTTGAATTCCTGCTGCGGCTGGTTCGCAAGCTTCTTGGCGCCGCGCCCTTCGAGGTACTTGGCCAATTCCAGATCGACCTGCACCGGGACGTCCACGCCGGCCTTGGCCAGGACTTGGCGCAGATAGCCCTCGGCCTTGGAAGCGAAGGCGATGGAGTCGCCGAGCACGCGCATGGCCTCGGTGGGGTTGTGGAAACCGATGGAGTTTTCCGCGCCGATAAAAAGCGAACGGTAAAAAGCCTCCTCGTAGAAATCCTTGGCCTTGTCGTAGAGGGCCTTGTCGATGGGCTTGCCCGCGTCCCTGGCCTTGTGCGCGGCCTCGAACAGCTTGGCCGCCGTGGCCGTGGCGTTTCCGGCCCGGATTTGCAACGACACCGTGCGGTCCTGGATGGCCACGACCTGCTCCTTGAGCCAGTCGGCCGTCTCGGTGTGGCACTGCATGCAGGCCTTCATGTCGTTTTTGAGCGGGCTCATGACCCGGTGGTCCGAAACCTTGTGCACGCCGACCTTGGTGTAGGGCATGTGGCAGTCGGCGCAGGACGCCCCGGCCTTCCAGTGCACGCTCTTGTTGGAGAAAAGCTCGAATTCCGGATGGCGGATGAAGGCCAGCTTGAAGCCGGTGACCGTCTGCTTCCATTCCTTGAGCGTGTCGTCGTGGGCGATGCGTTTGATGATCTCTTCGATGGTGATGCCGCCCCACTTGCTGTTCTGCCAGGGGAAAAGAATGCCGACAGACTGCATTTCCGCATCTTTTTTGATATTATAAGTGACGTGGCACTGGGCGCAGATCACGGAACGCATGTCCTGTCGCGTCAGATCCGCCTGGTTGACGCCCATGTCCTTGAGCGACTGGCCAAGGGAGAAGCCGCGGCTGATTTTGAGCGACATATCCTTGTTGTCATGGCAGTCGACGCACGCCACGCCCAGATCCTTGAATTTTTCCGGGATCTTGCCGAGCACTTCCTTGTACGGCATCTTGTAGTACGTGACGCCCATCTCCTTTTCCAGCAAGGGCGCATAGGGCGTCTTGCAGGTCAGGCACACGCCGCCGGCTTTGAGGCGCGAGGCGTCGATCTCCACCTGGTCGCGCACCATGTGGGCGTGGCCGCGGGGCTCGTTGTATTCGACGCCGAAGCCCCAGCCGCTGAACAGCAAGGCCATGTACGGAAACTCGGCCAGCTTGTCGTAGGTGATGCCGTCGGCGTCGAAGCCGCGCTTGTACTTGCTCTTGCCCGCCGGTTCCGGCTGCTCGGTCTTTTTCCAGCTCTCGTATTCCTCGGGATAGGCCTTGCCCCACACCGCCGGATCGATCTCGCCGTCGGGGATGGTCACGGTCTTGACCGGTTCGGGCTTGGGCGGCGAACAGGCGTAGGGCACGAACAGGAATGTGGCGATCCCCAGGGCCACGGCGACTTTGATGACGGTTTTGCCTCGCATGGTCTTCCTCTCTTGGATGGTTGTCTGTCCGTGTCAGCGCGTTTCCACGGTCCCGGTCCGGGCATGGGTGATGCGGCGGTGGCAGTCGGTGCAGGGACGGCCCTGGTCGATCATGTCCACGGCCGTCTCGTGGCAGCGGATGCAGTTGGCCTGCAGCACCTCCTTGCCATGGGCGGAGATGCGGATGTTTTCCGGCACGCGGCCGGAGTTGAACACCACCACGTCCTTCATGCCGTCGATGGCCTTCCAGACGTAGTGCCCCGCCATGTTGTCATTGGGCAGGTGGCATTCCACACAGGCCTTGCGCCGGTGCGCGCCCTGGTGGAACCAGGCTTCGTACTGCGCCTCCATGACGTGGCAGGAGGCGCAGAAGTCCGGGCTTTCGGATTTGGCCAGAAGCCGCGGCGGCCCCAGGGCCAGAAAGAGCCCCGCTGCGGCCACGACCAGGCCGGCCAGAGCCAGGTGGATTTTCTTCGGCATCTCGTCCCTTCCTTCCTTTGGCCAAAAAATCGGGAGGCCGCCCACCGGCATCCCGGTTAGGCGGCCTGTGCAAAAGGCAAACCAGCCCGCGCCGCCGCGATGCCGGCCGCAACAGCGCCGCGCCGAAACGGCCCGACGCAAGCCTTGGGCCGCCTCCCGCCCTTTCCTACAGGGCGAAGGCGCGTCGCGAACACACACTGAAACCTGTCATATCCATCCGACAGTGTCCGTTTGTCATGACAGCAGTCAGGGAAACCGGACACCCGACACTGTCACGCCAAAAGGACAAAGCCGCGATTCCCGCACCTTCCCGGGCGTCCCCTCCCGTGGCATGTCTCTTGCTTTTTGCCTGGAACAATCGGTCATTGGCCAGATGCAGCCAAGGAAACGCAGGACACTCCCATGAAAAAGACCGCTGTCGCGACGATCGTCTGCCTTGTGGCGTTTATTGCGCTCAGCAGCGTGTACGCCATCAAAAAGACATCGACCACGGAATTCTGCCTTTCCTGCCACGAGATGGAGACGCAAGGCTTCGAGCTCAAACGTTCCGCCCACGCCGTGGACAAGGACAAGAATCCCATCACTTGCGTTCAGTGTCACATGCCTCCGGGATACGGTCTCGACTACTTGATGGTGAAGTCCTACCTCGGCGTGCGCGACGCCGCCGTCCACCTCTTCGGCGACGTCGACGACCTGGACCGTCGGGAGATGCAGGGCGTGGGCCGGCGCTTCGTGGCCGACGCCAGCTGCCTGGCCTGCCACGCCGACCTGACGCGAAACGTCAAGGGCGAGCCCATAAGCCCGGAAGGCAGAAAGGCCCACGACGCCTGGCTCGGCAAGGACGGCAACGCCCGGCGGACCTGCGCCGGCTGCCACGCCAACATGGCCCACCTGCCCGTCTTCGACCGGCGCTACGCGGTCAACGCCGCCTTTGCCGCCAAACTGCCCCAGGCCGGGGAATAGGCCCGGCAGGCCACGAGGGAACCGTCATGAAAAAACGCGCCTGGATGCTCGTCCTTCTGGGGCTGGCCGCCCTGCTCGCGGCCTACTTCTCCTACCTGACCTTGGGGTTCACCGGCACACGCTGCGAGGGGGCCAAGGTCCGCCACGGCGAAATCGCCGACGACCAGAGCGACTGCTACACCTGCCACAGAAAGGCCACGCCCAAGGTGGCCCAGGACTGGTACGAGAGCAAACACGGCATGTTGCTGGTCAAATGCTACGTCTGCCACGGCCAGCCCGACGGCAAGGGCTCGGTGCCCTTCTCCGCCAACCCCAGCGCCGCGGTGGCCTGTCAGCGCTGCCATGCACCGGCCATGCAGCGCATGGCCGAGAAATTCGGCGTGCGCGACCACTGCGACGGTTGCCACGGCTTCCACACCAATTCCCTGCACCACGACACGTACGCCAAGTCCTTGTCCAAGGAGAAGGCCGAGTAGCGGACGAATGCGCCCGCCGGCATCGCGCGGGCGCAGGCCGACCGAGCAACCGTACTGAAATCCGCCGACCCGGCCCCGCGCTCGCGACCAGGGCCGGCCGGGCCAAGGAGGAACGACATGCCACTGAGCAGACGCGACTTCATAAAATACTCCGCAGTGATGGCGGCTTTTTCACTGCTCGATCCCAAGCGCGCCACGGCCGCGCCGGAACAGGGGCCGCAAACCTGGGTCAAGGGCGTGTGCCGCTACTGCGGCACAGGCTGCGGCGTCATGGTGGGCGTGCGCGACGGCAAGGTGGTCATGGTCAAGGGCGATCCCAACAACCACAACAAGGGGCTGCTCTGCCTCAAGGGGGCGCTGCTGCCGGCCGTGGTCAACGCCCCGGACCGCCTGACCAGGCCGCTTGTCCGCAAAAACGGCCAGCTGACCCCGGCCAGTTGGGACGAGGCGCTGGGCCTCACCGCCGCGCGATTCAAGGAAGTGCTGGAAAAGCACGGCCCCAAGGCCGTGGCTTTCTACGGGTCGGGCCAGGCGCTGACCGAAGAGTCCTACCTGGCCAACAAGATTTTCAAGGCGGGGCTGCGCTCCAACAACGTGGACGGCAACCCGCGTCTGTGCATGGCCTCGGCCGTGGGCGGCTACGTCACCACCTTCGGCAAGGACGAGCCCATGGGCTGCTACGAGGACATGGACGCCGCGACATGCTTTTTCATCATCGGGTCCAACACCTCAGAGTGCCACCCGGTGCTTTTCCGCCGGTTGGCCGCCCGCAAGCAGGCCGACCCCAACGTCAAGGTCATCGTCGTCGATCCCCGGTTGACCAACACGGCCCGCATCGCCGACCTGTACCTGCCCATCGTGCCGGGCACGGATCTGGCGCTTTTAAACGCCATGGCCCACGTCATCATCAGCGAGGAGATGGACGACCCCCGTTTCCACGGCAAATACACGGTGTTCCGGCAGATGGTGGACGGCAAGCCCGAGGAGCGGAGCTTCGACGAGTACCGGGCCTTCGTGGCCCAGTACCCGCCCGAGAAGGCGGCGGAGATCACCGGCGTGCCGGCCGCCTCCATCGTCGCGGCAGCCAAACTTTTCGCCGGATCGAGCGCCACCATGTCGCTGTGGTGCATGGGGCTCAACCAGCGCATCCAGGGCGTGTGGGCCAACAACCTGGTGCACAACCTGCATCTGCTCACGGGCAAGATCTGCAAGCCCGGCTCCACCAGCTTTTCCCTGACCGGCCAGCCCAATGCCTGCGGCGGCGTGCGCGATACCGGCTCCCTGGCCCACCTCCTGCCAGGGGGCCGGAACATCGCCAACAAGGCGCAGCGTAACGAGATGGAAAAAATCTGGGACATCCCCCAGGACAGCATCGCCCCGGAGCCCGGTCTTTTTACCACGGCCATGTTCGGGGCGCTCGGCGACAGCATCAAGGCCATGCTGGTCCTTTGCACCAACCCGGCCCAGAGCCTGCCCAACGTCAGGAAGTACGCCGCCAATCTCAGGAAGGACACCAAGTTCCTGGCCGTGATCGAGGCCTTCGGCGACGCCGAAACACTCAAGTACGCCGACGTGATCTTCCCGGCGGCCTTCTGGTGCGAGCGCGACGGCGTCTACGGCTGCGGCGAGCGGCGTTACGCGCTCATCGAAAAGGCCGTGGAGCCCCCGGGAGAAGCCCGTCCGGGCGTCAACATCCTCGTGGACCTGGCCCTGCGCATGGGCGTGGATCCCAAACTCGTGCCTTTCAAAAACGCCACGGAAGTCTGGGACGAATGGCGCGAGGTCTCGAGCCACTCGGCCTACAACTTCAAGGGCATGACGCGCGAACGGCTGCGCAAGACCTCGGGCCTGTTGTGGCCCTGCCCCACCGAGGACCACCCCGGCACCAGGATCCGCTACGCCCGGGGCGAGGATCCCAACATTCCCCCCGACCATCCCGACAAGTTCGTCTTCTACGGCAACCCGGGAGGCAAGGCCATCATGTGGCTGCGGCCCCACAAGCCCGCGGCCGAACCGCCGGACGCCGCCTACCCCTTCGTCCTGACCACCGGCCGGGTCATCGACCAGTGGCACACCGGCACCATGACCGGCAAGGTGCCGGAAATCCACAAGGCGTTTCCCACGGCTTTCGTGGAGGTCAACCAGGAGGACGCCAAGCGCCTGGGCGTCGCCAACGGCGACACGGTGCGCGTGGAGACCCGCCGGGGCAGCGTGGACCTGCCGGCCCGGGTGGGCGAAATCTGTCGGCCGGGACTCGTGTTCACGCCCTTCTACGACGCGAAAAAGCTCGTCAACGAACTCACCGTGGACGCCATCGACGACATCTCCAAGCAACCGGAGTTCAAAATCTGCGCCGCCAAGGTGACCAAGGTCTGAACTGGGAACGCCTGGACGCATCCCTGGCAAACAAAGGGGGGCGACATGCTTGCGAATATGAACATGTCCGGCAAGCTCAGCCTGTTGCTTGCGCTTCCCATGGCGGCATTCCTCTTCTATGCCGCCACGGAAAGCTACGGGCGCTGGCAGGCCCTGAACAGGCTAAACCAGACGGAACTGCTGTTGCGCGTCACGCAGACGATGGGGGAACTCGTTCACGAGCTGCAAAAGGAACGCGGCCTGTCTTCCGGCTACGCCAGCAGCCGGGGGGCGCGGTTCGGACAGGAGCTCGAGCAGCAGAAAAAACGAAGCGACGCGGCCCGCGAACGGCTCGAACCCGTCATACAGGCCGTCGCGCGCCAAAAGGACGCCCCTTTTCAACCCATCTTCAGCCCCGTGCTGTCCCGGCTCCAGGAGCTCAACGCCGCACGGGAGGCGGTGAGCGGGCTGCGTTTCGACGCTCTCGAAGTCATCGCCAGCTACAATGCCTGCATCGCCAGCATGCTCGACGCCGTTTCCCAGGGCATGGCCCTGGCCAGCGGCACGGGCATGAGCCTGTCCTGCGCCTCGATCCTCCAGCTCATGCGCGGCAAGGAAATCGCCGGCCAGGAGCGCGCCAGCCTGAGCGGCGCCTTCGCCGCCGGCACGTTCGGCAAGCAGCTTTACCGGGACTGGCTCATCCGCGTGAGCGCCCAGGACACCTATCTGCGCTCCTTCGCCGACATGGGCGGCAAGGAGGCGCGGACCTTGCTCGAGGAGAAGCTCAGGAACGCCGACGCCGAGGTAGAGCGCTTCCGGGAACTCGCCTACGCCAATTCGGACAAGCCGCACCTCGACGTGGACCCGGCAGCCTGGTTCGCCGCCGCAACCAGACGCATCGACCTCATGATGCAGGTGGAAAAGGCCTGGGATGCGGCCACCGGCGGTCAGGTCGCCGCCCTGCTGCAAAGCGCCAGGAGTTCCCTGTTCTGGATGGCCAGCAGCGCCGTGCTGGTCGCCCTCGTCACCGCGACCCTCGGCTGGCGGATCTGTCTCGCCGTCGGACGCCCCCTGCGCCGAACCCTCGATTTCGCCGAAAAAATCAGCCGGGGCGAACTGAACGCCGCCCTGGACGTAAACCAGAAGGACGAGATCGGCGGGCTGGCCGTGGCCCTGCGCGGCATGGTGCTGCGGCTCAAGGAGCAGATCGACAAGGCGCGGGAGCAGTTCGCCCTGGCCCAGGAACGGGGGAAGGCCGCGGAAGTGTGCCGCCTGTCCGCCGAGACCGCCGGGCGGGAGGCCGAGTCGCGTGCGGAAAGCCTCGCCCACGCCGCCGACAGAATACGGTCCGTGGCGGAAAACGTCGCCGCCGCCCTGGCCCAGTTGTCCGAGCAGGTCGACCTGTCCGGCCGGGGGGCCGAGGGCCAGGCCCGTCGCATCGGCGAAACGGTCACGGCCATGGCGCAAATGAACGCCACCGTGCTCGAAGTCGCCGCCAACGCCGCCAGTGCCGTCCGAACCGCCGAACAGGCCCGGTCCAGGGCAACTGACGGCGCACGGGCCGTGGGGGAGGTCGTGTCCGGCATCGCCCAGGTCCAGCGCCAGTCCCAGGCAATGAAAGGCGACATGGACACCCTGGGCAGCCAGGCCCAGAGCATCGGCCAGATCCTCGACGTCATCTCCGACATCGCCGACCAGACCAATCTCCTGGCGCTCAATGCCGCCATCGAGGCTGCCCGCGCCGGCGAGGCCGGACGCGGCTTCGC
>DQED01000149.1 GCA_003525525.1 Desulfovibrio sp. | reverse complement strand
GAGAGGGCGGCGGCGCGTCCATGACCAGCGGCCCGCCCGGCAGGTATTGCCCGGGGTTGGCGTAGACGCGAAGGCGCACCCCCGCCCCGTCGAGCAGGCGGCGGATGGACCAGTCGCAGCCGGCCGAGGCCACGACCACCTCCCAGCCGGCGGCATGCAGCCGGCGAAGGGCCGCGGGCAGGCCGGGATCGAGGCCCATGTCCGCGACCACGGCCAGCGCCGCCGCTTCCGGGGCGCGGATGCGGGAAAAGATGGTGCGCAGGGCCTCGAAATGGGTCATCCGCCCGGCGAGGTATTCCCGCCACGGGCCCAGGGCGTCCGGCGGCAGCAGGCGCGCGGCCGCCAGGGAATAGAAGTCCTCGGCGGTCATGGTGCCGTCGAAATCGCTGACCAATACGGCGTCGGACATGCATCCGTCTCCATGCGTTGCGGGGTTGCGCAGGCTCAAGGCGCGGCAAAGCTCCTCGGCCATGCCCGACATAAGCCGAAACCGCGCGCGAGGCCAGCGACGATTGCGCAAGGCCGCGGCGACGCCCTGCGCGGCTTGACCGGCCCGGGCAGGGAGGTATTGTGGAGCATCCCCCTGCCCTTTCGGAGGACGCCATGGAGCAATGCGACCTGCCCCGCCCGCAAACCCGCCTGGACCGCATCCGCAAGGTCCTGCCGCGCGTGCTGCCTTTTTTGACTTGGTGGCCCATGGTCAACCGCCGCACGCTGCGGGCCGACCTCTGGGCGGGCCTGACCGGCGCGGTGATCGTGCTGCCGCAGGGTGTGGCCTTNNCGCCATCGCCGGCCTGCCGCCGGTCTACGGCCTGTATGCGGCCATGCTCCCGGTGATCGCGGCCGCCTTGTTCGGCTCCTCCCACCACCTGATCTCCGGGCCGACCACGGCCATTTCGCTCGTGGTCTTCACCACGGTCAGCCAGCTCGCCGTGGCGGGTTCGCCGGATTACATCCGGCTCGTGCTGGCGCTGACGGTGCTCGCGGGGCTGGCGCAGCTGGGCCTTGGCCTGGCCCGGCTCGGCGGGCTCGTCAACTTCGTTTCCCACTCCGTGGTCACGGGATTCACGGCCGGGGCGGCGGTCCTCATCCTCACAAGCCAGCTCGGGCATTTCTTCGGCGTGACCCTGCCGCGCGGCGGGGAGTTCCTGGAGACGTGGTGGGCGTTTTTGCGGCAGATTCCCGCGATCAACTGGCGCGTGGCGGGCATCGCCGCCGCAACCCTCGGCCTGGCGCTCGGCATCCGCCGCCTGTGGCCCAAGGCCCCGGCCCTGCTCCTCGCGCTTATCGGCGGCAGCGTCGTGTGCCAGTTCCTCGACGGCGCGGCGCACGGGGCCAGGCTGGTGGGCGCGCTGCCGGCCAACCTGCCGCCCTTCTCCCTGCCCGAGGTCGATCTGGAAACCTTCCGGGTGCTCTTTCCCGGAGCCCTGGCCGTGGCCATGCTGGGACTGGCCGAGGCCGTGTCCATCGCCCGGGCCGTGGCCGTGCGTTCGGAGCAGCGCATCGACAACAGCCAGGAGTTCATCGGCCAGGGGCTGGCCAACATCCTGGGGGGATTTTTTTCCGGCTACGCCTCGTCGGGGTCGTTCACCCGCACGGGCGTCAATTTCGAGGCCGGGGCCAAAACGCCCCTGGCGGCGGTCTTCTCGGCCGTGTTCCTGGCCGCGGTGCTGCTGTGCATCGCGCCGGTCACGGCGTACCTGCCCATCGCGGCCATGGCCGGGGTGATCGTGCTGGTCGCGGCCAATCTGGTCAACCCGCGCGCCATCCGCCACATCGCCACCACGGACAAGGCCGAGGCCGGCATCCTGGCGACCACGTTTCTGGCCACGCTCTTCGTCGGCCTGGAATTCGCGCTCTACGCCGGCGTCATGCTGTCGCTGCTGCTCTATCTGCGCCGCACGAGCCACCCGCACTTCATCACCCTGGCCCCGGACCCGGCCCTGTCCCACCGTTCGCTGGTCAACGTGCGCCGCCGTCCGCTGCCCGAGTGCCCGCAGCTCAAGATCCTGCGCCTGGATGGTTCGATCTTCTTCGGCGCGGTCAACCACATCACCGAGGAACTCCACCGCATCGTGCAGCGCAGCCCCGAACAATGCCACATCCTCATCATCGGCTCGGGCATCAACTTCATCGACGCCGGCGGCTGCCACATGCTCTTCCACGAAGCCGGATCCCTGCGCCTTTCCGGGCGGGAGATCTTCTTCTGCTCGCTCAAGTCGGAAGTGATGAAGCTGCTGACGCGCGGCGGGTGCCTCGCGCGCATCGGCGCGCAAAACGTCTTTCGCGACAAGGCTTCGGCCATCGCCGGCATCGTCGCGCGCCTGGACCCCGAACGCTGCGCCTGCTGCCGCGAACGCGTCTTCGCCGAATGCGCGTCCCGCCCCGGCGGCGAGGCGGCGGTGTAGCGAAGGAGACGGGGATGGGGGGATTGCCTCCGGCGGCCAGGAGGGGCCGGGGGCCCCTCCTGGATCACCCCGAAAGGGGATGGCGTTACGGCTGTCGCTGTCCGGTGACGGGCGGCGTCGCCGCGCCGGGGGCCTCCTTTCCGGGGGCGGCGGCGCGGGGCGCGAAATGGCGGCCCATGAGCAGGGCGATGAAGACCACGAGATAGACCTGCCCGATCAGCGCCTCGTAGGCGGCCAGCATCCGCGCCATGTCCGACACCGGGACCACGTCGCCGAAACCGGCCGTGGTCAGGGTGGCGACGCTGAAATAATACAGCGTGATGGCGGGGTGCGGTCCAAGGCCTCCCTCCGGGCCGCGCACCGCACCCGGCGTGGCCAGGCAGACCAGGGCGTAGAGCTGGGTCCACAAGGCGGCCATGAACATGAAGACGATGATGCCCGCCATGATGTTGTCGAAGGGCATCTTGCGCTGCTTGAACAGCCAGGCCAGCATGAAGACGATGAGCAGCAGGTCGAAAACGCTGCTGCACACGAGCGTCATGCAAAGCAGCGTCGGGCTTTCGCCCAGGAAATTGGCCACGGCCCCGACCAGGGCGAGGCTCCCTGCGGTCAGGATGCAGACGGAGAGCGCGTTGCGCTGGCCGAGCAACAGGAAGCCGGCCATGTACAGCACGAGCAGGAACATCGGGCCAAAAAGCGCGCCCCGGCCTTCGTCCAGGGGCGCCGTGAGCAGGTGCGCGGTGAAAATGATGCCGAGGGTGATGCTGTGCCGGTTGGCGACAATCGCGGCCAGGACGGGCCGCTCCCGGAGATCGGACGCAGGGGGCAGGAGCAGGTGGTCCATGCCGGGAGGGACGTCAGCCGTTGCCGGCGGCCTTCTTCTGGCAGTCCGGGCAGATGCCGTAGAGGTAGAGCTTGTGGGCGGTCAGGCGGAAGCCGTGCCGCCTGGCCACCTCTTCCTGAAGGCGCTCGATGGCGGGGTCCACCACTTCCACGTTGACGCCGCAGGACTCGCAGATGAGGTGGTCGTGGTGGCTCTGGCCGTAGAGGATCTCGTAGCGCACGGCCCCGTCGCCGAATTCCACGGCCTTGGCCAGCCCCGAGTCGGCCAGGAGCTTCAGGGTGCGGTAGACCGTGGCCTGGCCGATGGATTCGCATTCGCTCTTGACCTTCTGGTAGAGCTCCTCGGAGGTGACATGCCCTTCCTCGCTCAGAAAAACCTCCAGGATCCTGCGGCGCTGGGGGGTCATCTTGAGCTTCTTGCGGGCGACGAAATCGGCGAATATGGCGTTCGGATCCTTGCTCATGCGCGCGTCCCGTAGAACATAATTACCCATAATATCCCATCCGGTCGGCCCCGGTCAATGCGGCCCGGGCAGGGCCCGCCGCGTCGCCGACGGGCTCCGCTCAGGCCGCGGCGCGGCGCATGGCCGCGACCAGCGTCGGCACGTCCAGGATCAGGGACATGGTGCCGTCGCCGTTGATCGTGGCCCCGGAGATGCCGGCGATCGAACCGATGTAGTTGCCGAGGCTCTTGATGACCGTCTGCTGCTGGCCCATGACCTCGTCCACGGCGATGCCGGCCCGTTCGCCCTCGAAGCGCGTGACCACGACCTGTTCGATGGCCGGCGGCTCGCCGGCCAGTTCGAAGGCCTCGCGCAGCCGGATGTAGGGCACGATCTCGCCGCGCAGGTGGATGGTCCGTCCCCGGCCGGCCTGCGTTCCCTCGTCGCGGGGCAGCTCCACGCACTCCTCCACCAGGGACAGGGGAATGATGTACTGGTCCTCGCCGGCCTTGATCTGCAGGCCGTCGATGATGGCCAGCGTCAGCGGCAGCTTGATGGTGATGCGCGAGCCCTTGCCGTACGTGCTCTGGATGTCGATCTTGCCGCGCAGCGCGTCCATGCTGCGCTTGACCACGTCCATGCCCACGCCGCGCCCCGAGACGTTGGTGATCTTCTCGGCCGTGGAAAAGCCGGGCAGGAAGACGAGGTTGTAGATTTCGCTTTCGCTCAGGCGCACGTCGGAGGCGATGAGCCCCTTTTCCACGGCCTTGGCCCGGATGCGGTCCGGGTTCATGCCCCGGCCGTCGTCGATGATGGACAGCACCACCTCGCCGCCGGCGTGCTCGGCCGTGAGCACGATGGTGCCGGTCTCGGGCTTGCCCGCGGCCAGACGTTCGGCCGGCGGCTCGATGCCGTGGTCGATGCTGTTGCGCAAAAGATGCACCAACGGATCGTTGAGCTGCTCGATGACGGTTTTGTCGAGTTCGGTCTCGCCGCCCTCGGTCACGAGCTCGATGGACTTGCTCATTTCCGAGGACAGGTCGCGCACCAGGCGGCGGAAGCGGCTGAAGGTCGTGCCGATGGGCAGCATGCGGATGC
>DQED01000032.1 GCA_003525525.1 Desulfovibrio sp. | reverse complement strand
GCCAGCATCGCCCCGCCCGCCAAGGGACCGAACACGTAGGCCGTGTCCATCATGAACAGCATCAGGTTCAAATTGGTCCCGCGCATGGCCGGCTGGGAAAGGCCGAACATGACGGCGTTGGCCAGCGGCATGGCGACGCCCAGGCAAAGGCCGTAGCCGGCCGCCAGCGTCAGCAGCCGGCCCTGCCCGGTCGTGGCGGCGAATCCGGCGATGCACGCGGCGAGGCCCGAGAGCGCGGCAAGGAACAGCGCTTCCCTGGGCAGCTTGTCGTATGCCGGCCCGGCCAGCGCCCGCATGGCGATGGAAGCGGCCGTGGATACCGTGAAAAACAGTCCCGGGTCGGCCAGCCCGAGGCGCAGGGCAAAGGGTTTGATGAAAAAAAAGATCAAGGTCGTGCTCAGAAACAGGAACAGATTGGCCAGGAGGAGCAACCGCACCGCCGGCGAAACCAGGCTCCGGCGCACCTGCGCCAGGGTCGGCCGGCCCGTTCCCGCCACACCGGCCATGGCCCGCCGTCCCAGACGCCGTCCGAGCGGCTTAAGCAGCGCCAGAGCCGGCAGGACGAAAACCGCGCAGCAGGCGTAGACCCGGTCCTCGCGTCCCCAAACAGGCAGCAGCCATTCGGCCAGCGGCGGCATGACGGCGTACGGAACCAGGGCCGAGAGGGAAAAGTAGCCGAACGCCCGGCCGGCCAGCGTCCTGGGAATAGCCCGGGCGAGCAGCACGGTGACGGCGCTGACCAGGCACACGAAAGCGACGCCGTGACACAGGCGCACCGCGAGGATGGCTGCGACGCTGCGGGCGAACGGATAGCCGCAAAGGGCCAAACCGATGCCGACCAGGGACGACCGGGCGAGGTCCAGGGCGTTTCGCGGGGTGACCAGCACGCTTAAAAACGGCCGCAGGCAAAAGGCGGCAAGGGGCTCGGCGGCAAGAAGCGGTCCCCACCAGGCCGGGTCCAGGCCCAGGCGTTTCAGGTAGGAGCCGAAGCCGTAGAACACGGCGATGTTGCAAAACCCGAAGGCGGCAGCCAGGGTCAGCACGGTGAAGTCGTAGGTGAAAAGCCGCTCGGTCCGGGACGTGGCCTGATCGTTCACGGGAGATCCAGCACCTTGCGAAAGGCCTTGGCGAACGCCTCCATGGCCTGCTCGCGCGCCAGGGAGACGCGAATCCAGTTGGGATAGCGAAAGCCCGTCATGGTGCGCACCATGACGCCTTCGCGCATGAGCCGCCGGTAGAGGAGGGTGTCGGGGACGGGCGCCCTGACCATGACGAAATTTCCCGCTCCGCTTATGTATTCCAAGCCCATGGCGTCGAAGAGACCGTGCAGATGCCCCCTGGCCCCGGCCACCATGCGCCGGGTGGCTTCGATGTGGCCGGCGTCGTCGGCCAGGGCCGCAGCAGCCGCGATCTGGCCCAGGCTGTTGACCGAATAGGCGATGTGGGCGCGCCGCACGAAATCCACCGCCTCCAGGGAGCCGCACAGATAGCCCACCCGCAGTCCGGCAAGGCCGTACATCTTGGAGAAGGTGCGAAAGACCAGCACGTTGTCGTGCCGCTCCATGACCTCCATGCCGTCGGGATAGTCCGGATCGTCGATATATTCGCGGTAGGCCTCGTCGAGCACCACCAGCGCCCGGCCGTCGAGGGCGGCCAGAAACCGCTCCAGCACGGCCCGGTTCCACCAGGCTCCCGTGGGATTGTTGGGATTGCACACGAAAACGATCCTGACATTGTCCGTGACGGCGGCCAGCAGCCCGGCCGGATCGAAGGCATGGCGCGCAAGGGGAACGAGCCGCGTTTCGATGCCGGAAAACCGCGCCACCCATTCGTAGACGGCAAAGGTCTTGTCCGCCGTGACGATGGCGTCGCCCGGCGCGCAGAAGGCGCGGATGACGGCGCTGATGACCTCGCACGAGCCGTTGCCGACGAGGAATTGCTCGGGAGATTTGCCGCATCGCGCGGCCAGGGCCTGCCGGAGGTCATGGGCGTCGCCGCTGGGGTAGACGGCGGCCCGCTCGGGAGCGAAGGCGGCGATGGCCTCCCGGGCCAGCGCCGGCGGACCAAGGGCGTTTTCGTTGTTGTTGAGGCGATGGAGCTGCGACACCCCGTACTGGCGCATGAGCACCGGATCGGGGCGACTGGGCACGTAGCGCTCGAACGTCCGGACATAGGCCGGAACGCGGTCAGCAAGGCTGCTCATGCTGCCATACGACCATGTCGCCTTGCCCGCCGTGGGGCAACACGACTTTCGGGGTGAAGCCGGAGCGGAACAGTTCGCCGGCCAAGGCCGCTTCCCAGGGGCGGGCCAGATCCATGTAGTAGAGAATGCGGTGGATGCCCTTGTCGCGGATGGCGGTCACATGGGCGCTCAAATTGGCGGCCATGTCTTCGCCGTCCAGGAAGGGGCGCAGTTCGGCCAGGTCGCGGCCGCGGTCGAGGGTCGTTCCCAGAAGCGACTCGCGCCGGATGCGACCGGTCGGTTCCGCGACAGGGAGGATGTCCCGGGGCATGGCCAGGCGGTCGTACGCTTGGCGCAGGAAGTCCTCGATTTCCGGACCGCACCACACCGCCTGCCCCGTGTCCTCCTGCAGGTGCCGGAAAAGGACCGGTTGCCGGCCGCCGCCTTCTCCGGCGCATGCCTGCAGATAGCCCAGGGGCTCGAAATAGCCCGGCGGCAGGGCATCGGTCGCCCGGAAGCTCAGGACGATGGCATAGCGCTCGCGGGCCACGCTCTGCAAAAAGGCGTCGACCAGCAGGCTGGCTACCGCGCCGCGTGTTTCCGCGGAGGCGAAAACGAAGGGGCCTGAAAACAGCAGGGCCTGCTCGCTGCATGGAGCCCAGGAGAGAAGCCCCACGGTCCGGCCTGCCGCATCGAGGGCGCAGACGCAGGCGGCCTGGCCGTCGGCGACGAGTTCCGCGAACCGTTCCGGCATCCGGAAGGAGGCGGGGCACTGCCAGCCCGGGTAGGCCCGCATGGCCAGGGATGCGGCCTGGGAAAGGCGCGCCGGGTCGGGGTCGCGGGCGAGACGAAACGGCGGGCGCGGAGGCTCGGGGGCATGGACGGACGCCGGTTCCGGGTAGCGCCTGTCCACTTCGGCCAGGATGCGAAAACGCTCGCCTTCATGCTCGACGCGGAAGCGGTCCGCCGCCTTGGCGGCGAGCAGCAGTCCCAGGTCGCGGGGGGGGGCGTCATGCAGCCGTACGGCAGCACAGGCAGTGATGTTGAGCCCGCCCAATGACAGATCCGACGCCTTGAACGAAAAGGCCGCGCGCAGAAGATAGCGTTTGCCCGTCAGGACGACGCGCAGCGGGGTGTCCTTTTGCGCGAGCCCGATAAGGCAAAGGCAGAATTCCTCGACAGTCAGTTGAAAGCGGAAGTTTTCACGCTGCCCGATCCCCATGCGCTCCGCCAAGGTTTGGGCTGCGTTCACCACCGGGCAGACGAATGCGATATCCGGCGGGATTTCCATGGAAAGGCTCAAATCGTCGGGCATGCGATTCTCCATATGTGTGGACCTGCGCCGTTTCCCCAGAATCGACAGCGACGATTCGCGCGGCATTGGCCGTGCTTTGTGTCTTTTGGAATATCGCACCGGCCGCAGCCAGACCTGCAGTCAAAAATCACCTGCAACAACGTGTGGGCACTAAAGAGACGCATGTGCACGAGGACAGGAAGGATGTCCAGTTCCTTTCGTCAGAAGCTGCGCTGGCCTCAGAATAGCCAGTCGTGAGTCCCAGACAAGCGAGAGCGAGCCCGTTGCCGGACAAGCAGGCACAGATCCGGTTTTTGCTGTGCGCCACGTCTGCAAGATGCTTCGACTTGCCGGCCTTCTTCGGACCAGTCAATTCTGAGGTGGTCGCGGGAAGTTGGACAGTCTGCTAGCGATAGTCCTCAAGCGAGGAGGCCGGTTCTCGAGGAGGCCGGCGTTGCTGTTCCCATGGACGGCAAAGGCCGCAGGATGGACAACGTTTCCATAGAACGACTATGGAGATCAGTGAAATGGGAATGTCTCTACTTGCGCGAACTCGAAACCGGCACTGGAGGCGATCGTGGCTACGGGCATCTCCCTGGCCAGGGTCATCACCACCTGCTCGAAAAGCAGCGTAAATCTGCTGCCGGGCCGCGCCCAGGGGACGGCGACCCGGCGGGTGCCATGGCCAGGACAATCAACCCTGGGCACCCGCGCGGTCAGGTAGCAGTGATGCTGGAAGAAATTGAGGTGTCGCCAGGTGAACTCCTGGTAGTCATCCGGCTTGCACATCCGCCCGCACTGGGGACAGGGATGGCTGGCGCCCCGGTCGGAGCCAAGCGTCAGGTGCAGTTCGTGCGGAACCTTCTCGGTGTCGAGCCGCTGGCTGACGATCTGCCAGGGCGGTGTCAGCCCCAAGCCAAGAGCAAAGATGTCCTCTGTGCGCATGCCGCTCCCCCCTCAAGGGACGGCTACCGTCTCTCCAGGGGCCGGGTCAATTCCACGTTGCGCGTCGAAGAACCTCAATTGAGTGGTCCGAAAAATGCCGGTAGGTCAGTTCTGACCTGCTCGGGGCTTTTCGG
>DQED01000031.1 GCA_003525525.1 Desulfovibrio sp. | reverse complement strand
GGGCCGCTGCTCGGCGGCTGGATCACGGACAACATGTCCTGGCGCTGGATCTTCTTCATCAACCTGCCCGTGGGCCTGGCCGCCCTGCTCATGTGCAGGACGTTCCTCGAGGACCCGCCCTACCTGTCGGAGGCCAAGTCGCGCCGGGGGGGCAAAGTGGACTACCTGGGCTTTTTCTTCATGGTGGCGTGGCTGTCCACCTTGCAGATCGTGCTGGACCGGGGGCAGGAAGTGGACTGGTTCGCGGCGGTCTGGATACGCTGGTTTTCCGGCATAAGCCTCGTGTCCATGCTCGCCTTCGTCTTCTGGGAGCTGCGCGCCGAATTTCCCTTGGTCGACCTGCGGGTGCTGCGCGACCGCGATTTCGCCGCCTGCACGGCCATGATCGCCGTGGTCGGGGTGGTGCTCTACAGCGCCATCACGCTGCTGCCGCTATTTCTGCAAAACCTCATGGGCTACTCGGCGTTCGACAGCGGCATGGCCCTGAGTCCCCGGGGCATCGGGGCCATCATCGCCATGATCGTCGTGGGACGGATCATCGGCAAGGTGGACAACCGGCTGCTCATCGGCGGCGGCTTCATCCTGATGGCCTATTCGTCCTACCGGTTCGCGGAAATCGACCTGGACATCTCGATCATGGCCATCATCTGGCCGAGCGTGCTCCTGGGACTGTCCATGGCCATGGTTTTCGTGCCCCTGACGACGCAGGCCATGTCCAACCTGCCAAACGAGCAGATCGGCAACGCGGCCGGCATCTTCAACCTCATGCGCAATATCGGGGGGAGCATCGGCATCGCGGCGCTGGTCGCGGTGGTGACCAGGGGGGCGCAGACACACCAGGCGCTGCTCGCCGGGCACATGCGCCTGGACAACCCGCGTTTCCAGGCCCACCTGCAAGCCTTGCAGGCCTACCTGTCCCAGCACGCCGACGCCGTGACGGCCAAACTCAAGGCCCTGGGCCTTTCCTACGACCTGCTCCTGCAGCAGGCCACGCTCCTGGCCTACATGGACAGCTTCCGGGTGCTGGCCTACCTGTGCCTGTGCTGCATTCCGGGCGTGCTGCTGCTGCGGCGGGCGAAAAAGGGCGGCCCGAGGGCCATGGCCCACTAATCCTCGATGCCGTTCCTGTCGTCGATGACGCGCTTGGTCTTGCCGAAGCTGCGCGGCAGCGTGCCGGGCGGCAGGATGTGCACCACACCGCGCACCAGCAGGTGCTTGCGCATCTCGATCGAGATGGCCTCGGACAGGTTCTGGTCCAGGTCGGCGTTGGCCGTGGGCTTGCGCTCGACCTTGACCACCATCTGGTCGCGGCCGTCGCGGCGCAGCAGCCGGATCTGGAACTCGCTGTCCACGTCGCGGAACTCCTCCAACACGCTCGCGATCTGGCCGGGGTAGATGTTGACGCCCCGGAAGATGAACATGTCGTCGGAACGGCCGCAGATGCGGTCGTGGCGCGGCAGGGAGCAGCCGCACGCGCACGCCCCGGGCACGAGCCGCGTCAGGTCGCGGGTGCGGTAGCGCACAAGCGGCACGGCCTCCTTGCAAAGGCTCGTCACCACCATCTCGCCCACCTCGCCCGGCGCGACCGGAGCCAGGGTCACGGGGTCGAGCACTTCCAGGATGAACTTGTCCGCCCAGTAGTGCACGCCCTGGTGCGCCGTGCACTCGAGGCCCATGCCCGGGCCGTAGAGCTCGGTCATGCCCGTGATGTCGAAACTCTCTTCCAGCCCGAGCCACTTCTCGAAGCGGCGGCGCATCTTGTCGGTGTGGGTCTCGGCCCCGAAAATGACTTTCTTGAGCTTCAGGCGCTTGCGCAGGTCGCGCTTTTGCACCTCTTCGGCCATGAGCAGCGCCATGGAGGCCGTGGCGCACAGGCATGTCGTGCCCATGTCCTCGAGCAGCTGGATATGGATTTCCATGTTCCCCGGCCCCACGGGCAGGGCCATGGCCCCGAAGCGCTCGCAGCCGAGCTGGAAGCCCGCGCCGGCCGTCCACAGGCCGTAGCCCACGGCGATCTGCACCCGGTCCAGGGGCGTCAGCCCGGCGAGTTCGTAGCAGCGGGCGAACAGATCCTTCCAGGTGTCGATGTCCCGTTGCGTATAGGCCAGTATCTTGCGCTTGCCCGTGGTGCCGGAAGAGGCGTGGATGCGCACCACCTGCTCCTCGGGCACGCACAGAAGCGGCAAGGGGTAGCCGTCGCGCAGGTCCTCGACCGTGGTCACGGGCAGGCGGGTCAAGTCGTCCAGGGAAAGCGTCTGTCCCGGCTCGTAGCCGATGCCCGCCAGACGCTCGCGGTAGACGGGACTGCCGGCAAAGGCGTGGCGGCAGGTCCAGTTGAGGCCGTCAGCCTGGATGGCGGCCAGTTGTTCGGGGGAAAGGTCCGGCAGAAAACGGTAAGAACTCATGGCGGGCTCCGAAAAACGAGATCGGTTGGGGCTTTTATCCGAAAACCGCGATAAAGAAAACGCCCGCGACCATCAAAAGCGCCCCGGGCAGGCGATGCGCGAGGTCCGGCTCGCGCAGGACCAGCGCGCCGAGCAGCACGCCGAAAACGATGCTCAACCGCTTGACCGCAATGACGTAGGACACTTGCGTGAGCGGCAGGGCGTGCATCTGGCAGACGATGCCGATGGCCTCGAGCAGCCCGGCCACGGCCACGGGCCAGGACGGCAGCCCGGGCAGCCGCCGCCCGGCCCGGGCCTTCTTCACGAGGCGCGGCCCGAGCAGGGCCAGGAAGGTGGCGGTATAGACCGCCGCCCCCCAGAAAAGCGGCGACGAGGCCCGCAGCCCGAGCTTGTCGAGATTGGCCCCGATGCTCCAGATGGCGGCGACGGCGAGCATCAGCCGCGGCCCCCGGCGCGTCCACAGCGCCTTGATCGGGCCGAGAACGCCGCTCTTGCGCTCGCGCAGGTTGAGCACGTAGGCCCCGGCAACCACCAGGGCGATGCCGCACAGCCCGCCCGGCTCCGGGAATTCGCCCAGGGTCAGGGGCGAGGTGACGAGCAGGAACAGCGGCGTAAACGCCAGCATGGGCAGGGTCAGCGACAAATCCCCGGCCTTGAGCGCGAGGCCGTAGAGCCAGTAGGTCACGCCGCCGAGGACGCCGCCCACGGCGAGGCAGGTCCAAAACGGGGCCACGAGGGCAACGGGCGGCCCCGCGGCCACGGCCAGCCACAAGAAGACCGAGGCCGACAGGCAGTAGCCGATCATGGCCGTGGTCGCGTCCAGCGCGGCCATGGACCGCTTGAGAAAGGTGTCCTTGACCGCCTGCGTCAGGGCCGTGACGCACGAAAGCGCGAACCAGTTCATGGGACGCCGTACAGCGTCGCGTCCCGCGACGGCGCGGCGCGCAGCACAAAGGGTTTGACGGGGATCATGACGGCGCGAGTGGCTCCGTGGGCGTTTTGCCGAATGGGCCCGACGCCGGCGGCCGGGCGGAATATCCTATCCGGCAACCCGCGCCGGGGCAAGGAAACGCTTGCGGCTGGCGCGGCCGGGCCGGCCATGCTAGCCTGGCCGGCGGCGCGAGGCACGGCCTCGTGTCGCGACCCGCGACAACCCCGACGCAAAGGAGCGCCGCATGGAGTGGGGAGAGGTCTTTCCCATGGCCGCCAGCGCGGTCAGGACCGGATGGCTCACCGCCCTGTTCGGGGGCATGCTCGTCTTGTGGGTGGGGCTCTTCTTCTTTCTCGACCACATGATCCGGGGCGCGGCCGAGGCCGAAATCGCCCTGCGCGGCGGCAAGCTCGTGGTGCGCGGCGCTTTCTACGGCCGCGACATCCCCCTCGCCGACGTGGACGGGGACGGGGCCAGGGCCGAGGACCTCGGCCAAAAGGGCGCCAAGAGCCTCAAATGGCGCATCAACGGCGTCGGCCTGCCCGATCTCTCCGCCGGCTGGTACCGTCTGCGCGACGGCGAAAAGGCGCTGGTCTTCGTCACGGACAAATCCCGCGCCGTCTACGTGCCCACGCGC
>DQED01000208.1 GCA_003525525.1 Desulfovibrio sp. | reverse complement strand
GTCCTCGGCCAGGACCACGGCCGCATCGGCGAGCGTCGCCGCCGCGCGCGGCGAAAGGTCGGCCGGGTTGCCAAGGGGCGTGGCGACGATGAAAAGCGTGGCTTTGCGGGTTTCCAACAAGCAATCCTCCACGCCCCGTGGTACAGGCAGGCGCGCGCCGCGGCAAGGCCCGGCCATTGACAAGACCCGGCTTTGAGCTACTTTATCGCCACTCCAACACGCACGCGGAAGACGGAAGACGCCTGCAACACCCAGGCATCCCCACCTCTTCCGTGTGAAATACATTGCGCCGATCCATGACGCTTCAGCGCGCCTGGAACGACAAACAACACGAAACACGAGGACTGGTCATGCCGCAACAGGTCGTCATCATCGGAGCCGTGGCCCTTGGCCCCAAGGCCGCCTGCCGCTTCAAGCGGCTTTCCCCGGACAGCAAGGTCGTCATGCTCGACCGCGACATGCGCATTTCCTACGGCGGTTGCGGCATCCCCTATTTCGTCTCCGGCGAGGTCAGCGAAGTGACCGCCCTGCAATCCACGGCCTTCCACATGGTGCGCTCGCCAGAGTTTTTCAACGAAGTCAAGGACGTGGACGCCCGGCCGCAAACCGAAGCCATCGCCATCGACCGCGCGGCCAAGACCGTGACCGCCCGTCACCTGCCCACAGGCCGCGAAGAGAAAATCCCCTACGACAAGCTCGTCATCGCCACGGGCAGCTCGCCGCGAAAGCTCCCCATCGCCGGGCTCGACCTGCCCGGCGTGCACGCCGTCAACAACCTGGAGGCCGCCGAGGCCATAAAAAACGCCGTGGCCGCAGGCTCCGTCGGGTCCGTGGCCATCATCGGCTCGGGATTTATCGGCCTGGAGATGGCCGTGGCCTTCGCCGACATGTGGGGCCTCGACGTTACGGTCATCGAACTGTTCGACCAGATCCTGCCGGGCGTGACCAGCCCGACGCTCGCCGGCATGGCGCAAAAGCACATGGAGGAAAAGGGCGTGGCCTTCCGCCTGGCCGAACAGGTCAAGGCCATCGAGGGCGACGGCAAGGCCGAACGCGTGGTCACGGACAAGGGCACGGTCGAGGCCGACCTCGTCATCGTCTCCGTCGGCGTCGTGCCCAACGACGCCCTGGCCAGGGACTGCGGCCTGGAAGTCTCCCCGCGCGGCGGCATCGTCGTCGACGAACACATGCGCACCTCCGACCCGGACATCTACGCCGGCGGCGACTGCATCGTGGTCAAAAACCTCGTCACCGGCCAGCCCATGTACCTGCCGCTCGGGTCCATGGCCAACCGCCAGGGCCGCGTCATCGGCGACAACCTCGCCGGCGGCGATTCGGTCTTTCACGGCGTCGTCGGCTCCTGGTGCGTGAAGCTTTTCGACCTCGGCGCGGCCGGCACGGGGCTGACCCTCGCCGCGGCCAAGCGCGCCGGCATCGACGCCGTGTCCACGCACGTCACGGCCGTGGACCGGGCGCATTTCTACCCCGAACACGCGCTCATGTCGCTCGAGCTCGTGGCCGAACGCGGCACGCGCCGGGTGCTCGGGCTGCAGGGCCTGTCCGCCAACGGCGACGCCGTGGTCGGCAAGGTCAACACCGTGGCCGCCATGCTGCCCTACGCGCCCAAGGTCGCGGACGTCTCCAACGTCGAGGTCGCCTACTCGCCCCCCTTCGCCGCGGCCATGGACATCCTCAACACCGTGGCCAACGTGGCCGACAACATCCTCTCCGGCAAGAATAGCGGCATCACCGTCAACGAGTTCGGCGAGATCTGGAAGCTGGCCGACCTCGGCGACGCCTACATCCTCGACTGCCGCGAGACGCTCCAGGGCGAACCGCTCGTGCAGAAGCACCCCGGCCGCTGGCACAACATCCCCCAAGGCCAGCTGCGCCACCGCCTGGCCGAGGTGCCCCGCGACAAGAAGATCGTGCTCATGTGCAACACCGGCGCGCGCTCCTACGAGGCCCTCATCACCCTGGCCCACATGGGCTTCGAGCAGGTCGTCAGCGTCGAAGGCGGCATGGCCGCCGTGAACGCCGCCGGCATCGACGTGTAAGGGGAGAGAGAGGGGCGGAGGGAAGAGAAGAGGAATGCCTCCGGCGGCCAGGAGGGGCCGAGGGCCCCTCCTGGACCACCCCGAAGGGGGGCTGGCAGCCGAAGGCAAGCGTGTTCGGCGAGCGAGAGGTGAAAAACCAGAAGGAGGGCCGGTCGCGAGACCGGCCCTTTTGTTTTGCGCGGGCCTGGATCGGCAGCGCCCGCGGTCCTTATGCGGCGATTTCCCCCGTTGTCGCGCCGACACGCGTTCCCTGATCCTGCCGCCGCGTCGCTTCGTGAAAAAAGTCCCAGTCTCCGGGAAATCTTTCATGGCGGGCTTGATTCGTACGATTTGTTCGAGTATCACTTCTTCGTGTTACTTTTTATTTATTAATAGCATTAAGGGCAGACAATAATTCCTGCCCGTCTCCTGGTCCGGGAGGCCCCATGTCCGTCTCCGCCGCGCCGCGCGCCATGGATTCCCGTCTTCCGGCCGGGCCGTACGCCCCCGTCCCGATTTCCGCCAACCCACCCGCAAGGGGAACCCATCAACCCGTCGGAGGTCGCCTATGAGCCGCATCGAGATGGAAAAAATCTTCTACGAGCAAACCGTGCCGCCCCCGGGCACGAATCTGGACCAATCCCTGATCGTCCAGGTCGACGAAACCAGGTGCATCGGCTGCGACACCTGCATGGGCTACTGCCCGACCGGGGCCATCAGCGGCGAATCCGGCGAACCGCACAAGGTCGTGGACGCCGCCGCCTGCATCAACTGCGGCCAGTGCCTCACCCACTGCCCGGTTTCCGCCATCTACGAGACCGTGTCCTTCGTCCCGGCCATCGAAGCCAAGCTCAAGGACAAAAACGTCAAGGTCATCGCCATGCCGGCCCCGGCCGTGCGCTACGCCCTGGGCGACCCCTTCGGCCTGCCGCTCGGCGCCGTGACCACGGAGCACATGCTGACGGCCATGCGGCAACTCGGCTTCTCCAACGTCTGGGACAACGAATTCACGGCGGACGTCACCATCTGGGAAGAGGGCTCCGAGCTGCTCGCCCGCATCACGAAGAAGCTCGACAAGCCCCTGCCCCAGTTCACGTCCTGTTGTCCCGGCTGGCAGAAGTACGCCGAGACCTTCTACCCCGAACTGCTGCCCCACTTCTCCTCGTGCAAGTCGCCCATCGGCATGATGGGCCCCCTGGCCAAGACCTACGGCGCCAAGGAGGCGGGCTACGACCCGAAGACCGTCTATACGGTCTCCATCATGCCCTGCACGGCCAAGAAGTTCGAAGGCATGCGCCCGGAATACGACGTCAGCGGCTTCCGCGACATCGACGCCACGATCAACACCCGCGAACTGGCCTACATGCTCAAGAAAGTGAACATCGACCTGCCGCAGATCGTCGACGGCAAGCGCGACGCGGTCATGGGCGAGTCCACGGGCGGCGCGACCATCTTCGGCGTCTCGGGCGGCGTCATGGAGGCGGCGCTGCGCTTCGCCTACCAGGCGCTCACGAAAAAACCGCCCCAGAGCTGGGACTTCAAGGCCGTGCGCGGCCTCGACGGCATCAAGGAAGCCACGGTGGACATCGCCGGCACGCCGGTCAAGGTGGCCGTGGTCAACGGCGGCAAGAACTTCGCCAAGGTCTGTGACGCGGTCAAAGCCGGCAAGTCGCCCTACCACTTCATCGAGTTCATGGCCTGCCCGGGCGGCTGCGTCATGGGCGGCGGCCAGCCGATCATGCCGACCGTGCTCCAATCCATGAACAATGCCGCGACCAAGTTCTACGCGTCCATGAAAAAGCGCCTGGCGCTCTACAACGCGCAAAATGCCTAAAGGAGGACGTCCATGAACATCGCACGCTTCACCCGCCGCGGGTTTATCAAGACCGCCTGCGTCCTGTCCGGCGGCGCGCTCATCGGCCTGCGCCTGACCGGCCGCGCCATGGCCGCGGCCAAGCAGCTCAAGGAATACATGATGGACCGCATCGACGGCGTCTACGGCGCGGACGCCAAATTCAAGGTCCGCGCCTCCCAGGACAACCAGCAGGTCATCACCCTGTACAAGAAGTTCCTCAAGGAACCCTTGTCCCACGAGTCCGAACATCTGCTGCACACCACCTGGAAGGACCGCTCCAAGGATCTGGCGGCGCTCAAGTCCAAGGGACTCTATCCCACGCCCCGGGCCAGGGAATTCGACAACCAGCCCTACCCGTACCTCTAGCCGCCTGACGCACGCCGCACCGGAGGCGAGGGCCCGCCTGACCCCAAGGTGCGACGTCCCCCTGCACGCATCGCGACAGCCGCGCAGCCGCTGCCGCAGCCGTGACGACGGCGCGCCGTTCGTCGCGTTCCGTTTTCCGCCGAGTCTTTACTCACAACGATTTATTCCGTACTTACGGCCCTTCGCAATCTTGCGCCCGAAGTCGTTGCAATAAGAACGGGATACGGTCACGCAAAGGCCGCATCAGTGCCGCGCCTTGCCGTTCCCCGCCGTATTGCCCGGCCGGGCCGCACCGCGACAATGCGGCGCATGGTCTTGAAGGCATCCTTCCTGGTCAGGCGTTTGCTGCAACGCGCAACCCCGGGTCCGTCCGACGCCCTCGCCCCGCGCCGGCCGGCCCAAGGCACACGGCGGCGGCTTCCGGAAGCCGTCCCGAGAAGGACACGCGTCCGCCAACCCGCAACACGAGGAAGGAGAGGAGATGAAACGTTTCACCGTGCCGGCCCTTGTCGCCATGCTCCTGCTGGCCGCCGTCGGCAGCGCCATGGCCGAGACCCAGGTGCGCATCACCGGCGACTCCCGCGTCTACGGCGTCTTTTTCAGCGGCCACAACTTCACCGGCTGGAACAACGCCAACTGGACGTCCAACACCCCCACCTGGACCAAGGCCGGCACCAGGACCGAGGACACCTTCGAGGTCTGGGAGCGCATCCGGGTCCGCACGGATTTCATCGCCAACGAGAACCTGCGTTTCCGCCTGGCCACCAAGGTGGACAACACCTGGGGCAACGGCACCTACACCGCCGCCAACCCCGATGTGGCCATCCAGGTCTACCAGGCCTTCCTGGAATTCAAGTATCCGGACACGAACATCCAGGTGACCGCCGGCCTCCAGCCCACGGCCCTGCCGCAGAGCGCGCTTTTCAACGACAGCATCGTGTTCACCGACTGGGCCGCCGCCCTGCTCGTGAAAGCGCCGCTGATCGCGGACACCCTGGAGCTCAACGCCGGGTTCGCGCGCCTGATCGACAGCAACCGCACCTTCGATCCCTCGACCACCCAGGTCGGCGACGAGCTGGACCTCTACATCCTGACCCTGCCCATCACGGTGCCGGGGCTCAAGGCCACGCCCTGGGGCGTTTTCTCCATGGCCGGCTCCAAGGCCAACTACTACACCACCTGGGCCTCGTCCTTCGGCCACGCGTCCGACGCCGAGGACCTGCTCTCCGCCGGCACCCTCATCGGCGCGCCGGGCTGGAAGAACAACCAGAATCCCTACTATTGGGTGGGCGGCGCGTTCGAAGTGTCCGTACTCGACCCGGTCAAGTTCTACGCCGACGTGATCAACGGCGGCGGGGCGCTCAGTGACCGCACCAAGAGCCGCCGCCAGGGCTGGTTCCTGGATTTCGGCGCGGAATACACCGGCTGGGACCTGCTCATCCCGCAGGTCTACGCCTGGTGGTCCACGGGCGAGGACAGCTCCAACCGCAACGGCTCCGAGCGCATGCCACACACCCGTCCCAACTGGGGTCCGGGCGGCTCGTTCCTGTTCGACGACAGCCAGGTGTTCGCCCGCAACGGCAACATGGGCATGGACCCCGTCGGCGCCATGGGCCTCGGCGTCGCGCTCAAGGACATCAGCCTGCTGCCGAAGCTCTCCCAGCGCGTCTCCTTCACCTACCTCAAGGGCAACAACTCGCCCCGGGCCATCCGCGAACTCAACGCGAGCATCGGCTCCAACCCCTACTTCGCCATGGGCCGCGACCTGACCGTCAACGAGCACGCCATGGGCGTCAACTTCGACAGCCAGTACATGCTCTACGAAAACCTGGCCGCCCGCGTCGAAACGGGCTGGGCCCACGGCGAGTTCCAGCAGAGCGTCTGGGGCCACCGCCTGGCCAGCCGCGCCAACGCCAACGACACCTGGAAAGTGGCTTTCGGCTTCACCTACAAGTACTAGCCACCGCCCGGACCTGACCCGAACGAAGGCGGCCGCTTCCTCGCGAAGCGGCCGCCTTTGCTTTTCCTGAACGATATTTCATGCACTTACGCCCCGCAACCCGGTTGCGTCCGCAAGGCCAAGCGACTAGAGGGGGACGGTCCGCCCCTGCGCGCGGACGCCAACCGCAAAAGGAGTACCCCCATGCCCGGGTCGAAGCGACGCTTCCTGTCCGATCTGTGGACCTTGACCAAGCCCTACTGGAAAAGCGAGGAGCGGTTCAAGTCCGGCCTGCTCCTGGCCGTCATCGTCGGCATGAGTCTCGGCATCGTCTACCTGAACGTCCTTTTCAACGAATGGAACAACCTCTTCTACAACTCGCTCCAAAATAAGGACGTGGACGCCTTTTTCCGACTCCTCGGCCGGTTTTCCATCCTGGCCACCCTGTTCATCATCGTCGCCGTCTACCAGATCTACCTGCGTCAGATGCTCCAGATCCGCTGGCGGCGCTGGCTGACCGAGCGCTACGTCGCGCACTGGCTCGACGCCCACAACTACTATCGCCTGCGCTTCGAAAACGGCATCACCGACAACCCCGACCAGCGCATCAGCGAGGACATCAACGGCTTCATCGAGCAGACCCTCTCCCTCACCCTGGGCTTTCTCGAAGCCGTGGTCTCCCTGGCCTCCTTTTCCGTCATCCTCTGGAGCCTGTCGGGCGACATCCACATCCTGAACCTGCCCATCCCGGGTTCCATGCTCTGGGCCGCCCTGCTCTACGCCGGCATCGGCACGTTGCTCACCCACCTTATCGGCCGCCCGCTCATCCGGCTCAACTTCTTCCAGCAGCGCTACGAGGCCGACTTCCGCTACAACCTCGTGCGCGTGCGCGAAAACGCCGAACCCATCGCCCTCTACGGCGGCGAGGCCCAGGAGGCCCGCGGCCTGGCCGGACGCTTCACCCACGTCGTCGCCAACTGGTGGAGCATCATGATCCGCCAGAAGCGCCTGACCTGGTTTTCCGCCGGCTATTCCCAGGCCGCGGTCATCTTCCCCTTCATCGTCGCCGCGCCGCGCTATTTCTCCGGGGCCATCCAGCTCGGCGGCCTCATGCAGACCGCCTCGGCCTTCGGCCACGTCCAGTCCGACCTGTCCTGGTTCATCGGCGCGTACACGCGCCTGGCCGCCTGGAAAGCCACGGTGGACCGTCTGACGGGCTTCGCCGCCGCCCTGGAAGGCCTGGAGGCGCGCCGCGGCGAAGGCCTGGAGCGCGCCGCGGCCCCGGCCGGCGAGGGCATGGTCCTCAGCGACCTCACGCTGCGCCTGCCGGGCGGCGACGCGCTCCT
>DQED01000209.1:17827-18574 GCA_003525525.1 Desulfovibrio sp. | reverse complement strand
ACGCCAGGCGCGCCGCGCCCCGGCGGCTGGCAGCCCCCCCGCAAGGAGGCGGCCCCTGCGCCCGCTCCCGCGGCAAATCCGGCCCAGGCCGCCGGGCAGGTGCCGTCCGGGCCGCGCACCTTCGAGGGCTTCAAGCGTTTCGTCGCCAAAAACGGCGAGATCATGGGACTGAAGGCCGCAAAAGGGGAGTACGCGTCCGAGTCTGAGCCGGGCACCCTGCGTTTCGTCTGCGCCAACGCCTTTCACGTGAACCAGCTGCGCCACCCGGACAAGCTGCGCCAGCTCACGACCCTTGCCGCCGAATATTTCGGCAGCCCCGTGGAAATCGTCGTGGAGGCGGGGGAGGGGGGCGGCGGCGAACGTATGTCCCGTGACGAGCTCAACCGCTATATTGACGAACGGCCGGAAGTCCGACAGGCCATGTCGGTCTTCGATGCCGAAATCATCGACCGCAAACCCCGCTGATCGCGGTTTCCGGAGGATATCCCCATGAAGGGAATGAACGAGCTGGTGCGCCAAGCCCAGGTTATGCAAAAGAAAATGGCGAAACTTCAAGAAGAGCTTGAAACCCGTACCGTCGAGGGCTCGGCCGGCGGCGGCATGGTCACGACCGTGGTGACCGGAGCCAACGAGCTCAAGTCCATCGCCATCGACAAGACCGTGGTCGACCCGAACGACGTGGACATGCTCCAGGATCTCGTCCTGGCCGCGGTCAACGACGGGCTCAAGAAGGCCAAGGCCATGATG
>DQED01000209.1:336-17734 GCA_003525525.1 Desulfovibrio sp. | reverse complement strand
CCTGGACCTCCCGAAAGGGGGGATGGTTGGGGGCAAATGGGTAGTGACGGATATGGCGGTGCAGACGGCGTTGCCGGCTCCCCTGGCGGAGCTGGTCGAACAATTGGCGAAGCTGCCCGGGCTCGGGCCGAAATCCGCGCTCAAGGCGGCCATGACGCTGCTCGAGTGGCCGCGCGGCCGCGCCGAGACCCTGGGCGAGGCCATCCTGCGCCTGCGCGAGCGGCTGTGCCTGTGCTCGCGCTGCGCCGGGCTCTCCGAAACCCCGGTCTGCCCGGTCTGCGCCGACCCCACGCGCGCCCCGGAGCTGCTGTGCGTCGTGGCCCAGTGGGACGCCGTCATGCTTCTGGAAGAGACGGCGCAATTTCGGGGCTACTACCTCGTCCTCGGCGGCCTGCTCGATCCCCTGGAGGGCGTCTCGCCCGGCCAGCTGCGCCTGGACGCCCTGCGCGCCCGACTGGCCGAGGGCGTGGTCACGGAGTGCATCCTGGCCCTTGGCGCGACGCTCGCCGCCGAATCCACGGCTTCGCACATCAAGAACCTGCTGGCCCGGGAATTTCCTCGCGTGCGCCTGACCCGCCTGGCCCAGGGCATCCCGCTCGGGGCCGAGGTCAAGTACGTGGACAAGGAAACCCTCTCGCAATCCCTGCGTTACCGGCAGGACCTCTAGGACGACATCCCGTCATGGCCGATGCGGCGCAAGCGATCGAGATCACCGCCGAGGTGCAGTCCGTCACCTTCTTCAACGAAGGCTCGAACTATCTCATCGCCAAGGTCCGTTCCAGGGACGAGCCCGGGCCGTTTTCCATCGTCGGCTACCTGGACCGGGTCACGCCCGGGGAAATGCTGCGCGTCACCGGCTCCTGGGCCACCCACCCCAAATACGGCCGCCAGTTCCAGGTGACGACCTTCGCCCGGGAGATGCCGGCCACCATAAACGGCATCCGCCGCTACCTCGCCTCGGGCATGATCAAGGGCGTGGGCGGGGTGCTCGCCACGCGCATGGTGGATGCCTTCGGCGAGAAGGTGCTCGACATCCTGGACAGCGAGCCGGAAAAGCTCCTTGCCGTGGAAGGGCTCGGCAAGAAGAAGCTCAAGGAGATCGTGGCCTCGTGGACGGCGCAGCACGAGGTGCGCTCGCTGATGCTTTTCCTGCAGACCCACGAGATCGCCACGACCCATGCGGGCAAGATTTTCAAGCTCTACGGCAACAGCGCCGAGGCGCGCATCCGGGCCAACCCCTATGAGCTGGCCTACGAGATTCGCGGCATCGCGTTCAAGACCGCCGACGCCATGGCCCTGCGCCTGGGATTCGCCCCGGACAGCCCCGAGCGGCTCCAGGCCGCCCTGGTCTACATGCTCTTCACCATGGGCGAACAGGGGCATCTGTTCGTGCCACGCGACGTGCTTTTCGAAAAGACCGGGGCCATGATCGAAGGCGTCTCCCCGGAGCGCCTGGACGAAGCCTTGGGCGACCTGGAGACGCTCAAGCGCATCAAGGTCGAGGATCTCTCCGCCCAGGGCATCGCTTCGGCCGTGTACCTGCGCCACAACTACGCCCTGGAAGTGGAGATCGCCCGCCGGCTGCACGATCTGGCCACGCATCCCGGGGCGGACCTGCGCGGCAAGGTGGAAAAGCTGTTGCCGGCGCTCGAGTCCGAAGCGCGGCTCCAGCTTTCGCCCGAACAGCGCCAGGCCGCCGTGGACGCCTGCGCCGAAAAGGTCTTCGTCATCACCGGCGGCCCCGGCACGGGCAAGACCACCATCACGCGCATGGTGGTGGCGGCCCTTGACAAGTCGGGCTTAAAAGTCAAACTTGCCGCGCCGACCGGCCGGGCGGCCAAGCGCCTGGCCGAGGCCACGGGGCAGCCGGCCGCGACCCTCCATAGGCTGCTGCAATCCACGCCGGACGGCAGTTTCGCCCTGTGCGAGGACAACAAGCTCAAGACCGACGTGCTGCTCGTGGACGAGGTCAGCATGCTCGACGCCAGGCTTTGCGCCCATATGCTGCGGGCCCTGCCGGCAACGGCCCGGCTCATCCTGGTCGGCGACGCCGACCAGCTGCCTTCGGTCGGCGCGGGCAACGTCCTGGCCGACGTCCTGGCCAGCCAGGCCGTGCAGAGCGCCCGCCTGACGCGGATTTTTCGTCAGGCGAAACAGAGCATGATCGTGGTCAACGCCCACCGCGTGAACCAGGGCCAGTTTCCCCAGGCCGCGGACAGCCAGCCTCCCGATGCGGATTTTTTCTGGGTGGAGCAGGACGACCCGGCCACGGTGCGCGACATGATCGCGACGCTGGTGTGCGAGCGCATTCCCCGGGTCTACGGCCTCGACCCTTTGCGCGACGTGCAGGTGCTCTCCCCCATGCACAAGGGCGAGGCCGGCACGCAGTCGCTAAACGACGCCCTGCGCGCGCGCCTCAATCCCAAAGGGCCGGAAGTCGCGCGCGGCATGGCGCGGTTTCGCCTGCACGACCGGGTCTTGCAGACCAAAAACGATTATGAAAAGGACGTCTTCAACGGCGATCTGGGGCACATCGTGGAAGTCGATCCCGAGGAAGGCGAGGTGGTGGTCTCCTTCGACGGCAGAAGCGTCGCCTATGACCGCACCGAACTCGACGAACTGGCCCCGGCCTATGCCGTGAGCATCCACAAATCCCAGGGAAGCGAATATCCGGCCGTGGTCGTCCCCATATTGACACAGCACTACGTCATGTTGCGCCGCAACCTGATCTACACCGCCCTGACCAGGGCCAGGCGACTGGCCGTGATCATCGGCAGCAGGCGGGCGCTCATGCTCGGGCTGCGCAACGCCGGCGGCGACAGGCGCTATACCCACCTCAACCATCGGCTTCGGGAGCTTTTCAATGCGCTGTAGCCGCAAGGCCGGCCCTGTCGTGGCCGCGTACCGGGATGTTCCGACATGCTCATAAAAAAAGCCGCCAGCCTGCTGGCGCGCATCCTCCTTGTGGGCGGTTGCCTGGTCTACGCCTTCTGGGGCATCGACTTCGCCCAGTTGTGGGCCACACTCGTGCGCTACGACGACATGGCCCTTTTTTGGACCACGGTCTTTTCCTTTGTCGGTTACGGCGTCATGGCCCTGCGCCTGAACTTCCTTTCCGGCTTCAAGGCCGGAAACTGGCTGTGCTTCAAGGCGTTCCTCATGTCCATGGCCGTCAACAACATCGTGCCGGCCAAGCTCGGCGAACTGGCCAAGGCCTTTTACCTGCGCCGGGAATGTCGTTTTTCGCTCTCGCGCAGCATTACCATGGTCTTCTGGGAGCGCTTTTTCGATCTTAACGCGATCCTGGCCATGGGCCTCGTCGTCGCCTTCCATTTCAAGCTCAAGATGGCCTTCGTGCCGCTGGCCGCGGCCGTCGGCGGCATCTGGGCGGCGCTTTGGATCGTGCGCGCGTTCCCCGATTTCGTCGGCCGCATCATCGACAAGATGCCGTCCAACCGGCTGGCCGAATTCATGGCCGAACTCAAGCTGCAGGTGCTCCACGGCGTCACCCCCGGCTTCATGGTCGTGCTCGGCCTCTACACGGCCGTGTGCTGGGCCTGCTACGCCAGTTCGACCTTTCTCGTGCTGCTGTGGGTCGCCAAGATGCAGCTTTCCTTCGGCCACGCGGCGGCGGTTTTCGTCATCTCCTCGCTCGGTATGGCCATGCCGTCCTCGCCCGGCGCGCTCGGGGTGTTCGAGGCGGCGGTGGTGTTTTCCCTGGGCCTGTTCGGCGTGGACCGTTCCCAGGCGCTTGCCGCCGGACTCGTGCTGCACATGGTGCAGTACATCCCCGTGACCTTGGCCGGGCTGCTCGTGCTCGGCAAGAGCGGCCTGAGCCTGCGCAAGATCCGCCACAGCGAAGAAGGCCTGGAAGAGGCGCAGGCCTGAGGGAGAAAGCGATGCATCCGCCATGTGTGCTCACCGTAGCCGGGTCCGACAGCGGCGGCGGTGCCGGCATCCAGGCCGACCTCAAGGCCATCATGATGCAGGGCTGCTACGGCCTTTCCGTCGTCACCGCCCTGACCGCCCAGAACACCAGGGCCGTCACGGCCATCGAGGCCCCGACCCCGGGCTTCGTGGCCGAGCAGTTGCGCGCGGTCCTTGCCGATTTCCCGATCCGTGCGGCCAAGACGGGCATGCTCTTTTCCGCCCCCATCATCGCGGCCGTGGCCGACGGCTTGGCGCAAAAGGATTTCCCGCTCGTCGTCGATCCGGTCTGCGTGGCCCAGTCCGGGGCGCGGTTGCTCCTGCCGGAGGCCATGGAGGCGCTCGTTTCGCGCATGCTGCCCCTTGCCGACCTGCTCACCCCCAACCGCCTGGAGGCCGAGGCCTTGGCCGGCATGGCCATCGCCACGCGCGAGGACGTCTTGCGCGCGGGCGCGCGGTTGCTCGGGCTTGGGGCCGGGGCGGTGCTGATCAAGGGCGGGCATTTTGCGCCGGGCTCGGGAGAGGCGGGGGAGACGGTTGCGGATGTGCTGCTAACGCGCACGGGCATTGTCCGGGACTATGTGCGCCGCCGCGTGGCCACGCGCAACACCCATGGCACGGGCTGCACCCTGTCCGCGGCCATCGCCGCCCATTGGGGCCTGGGCAAGTCCCTGGAAGAGGCTGTCGCGGCCGGGCGCGATTATCTGCAACTGGCGCTCGAAACGGCCTGGGACCTGGGCGGCGGCGATGGGCCGGTCAACCATCTCGCACCGTATCAGCGACTGTTGTCGCGTTGACGCCGGCCGGCCGACATTCTTTACGAGCGCCGGGAATGTTTCCTGATTGTGGCCGGGCGCTCTTTCGCGTAAGAAAATTCGCCCATCAGCGGTGGGCCGTGCGAGAGTGGCGGAACTGGGAGACGCACCAGACTTAGGATCTGGCACCGAAAGGTATGGGGGTTCGAGCCCCCCCTCTCGCACCAAGTTGATTTCATAGAGAAAATTCTTCTTCTCTCTGTCCTTAATATTTACGCCCGCCTGAAACTGCCCCAACATAGCCCCAAAAAGTGTGCAACTTTTGGGGCTATGTTCGTTTGGGGCAGGCTGATCTTCGCCCATTCCTTCCGTGCCCTCGCCTCGTCGAGGGCCCATTCCCGCCTCGGGCCGGGGAAACGAAAAGCCCCGCCGGAGCGGGGCTTGATCGTGGGCGTGGGCACCTTCTCGATGGTTTCGGGTGTCCAGAGTGTGGCCCAAAGATCACAGAACGGCATCCCGCGCCGCTCTTTCGGCCGCATCCGCTACGAATTCGTTCAGGCTCTTGCCCTTGGCCTTGGCGGCGATGGCCAGAAGCCGATGCACTTCCGGGGACAAACACAGCCGGAATTGCCCAGAGTAGGGCTTTTCCGGAGTTCTGTCCGCCTGGGCGCACAGATCAAGATAATCCTCCACGGAATCGGCCAGGGCTTGGCGCAGTTCATCGACCGAGCTGCCGGAGAAATGGATCACATCGCGGATGCCTATCACGCGACCATGGAATTCATTGTCATCGGGAATGAATTCAAAAGTCCCCGTATACCCCTTGTATGTCATGGCGTTCATAGCGTCACTCCTGCGTTTTTTAACAATTCCCGGACACTTTCCACCGCGCCTTTCTTGGCGACGGGCCCGGGATGCGGCCGATGGAACGTGGCCGCCACGCCGTTCGGGACGACCCGGACGCGCGATCCCCGGCCTTCGGTGACCACGGCGTCCAGGGCGAGGAACAGTGCCTCGATGTCTTCCCAACGGAGGTCGGATGTGTGGGGCGGGCAAAGATCGCTGCAAGCGTCTTTTGGTTCCGGGTGTTCATGGAAGAAATGGTACCATTAAATGGAACCCTATCAAGAGGAAGGGCTTTTCTCCTGATAACGTTCTGGCCTGTTCCCAGGCTTACATGGCGACTCAACAGACAATAACTCCGGGCCGTCACGCCTGTGGTTAAGGAGGGGGAGCCATGGGGCAGCCTTCCCGGCGCGTGCTAAATGCTTCTCCGGCTACCCTTGAAAACGCCCGTCTGCGGAATCTGCCGCCCCAAAATCTTGATGCCGAACAGGCGGTTTTAGGTGGTGTGCTGCTCAAAATGTGCTTGCGCGACAAGCTTGGCGTGGAGCTGCGGCCGATGGATTTCTATTCGCCCGCTCACAGGATGATCTGGGAAGCTATGCTGGATCTGTGGCGAGCCTCAAAGCCCGTGGACCTGATCACCCTGGCTGCGGCGCTGCCCACCGCCGGCCGCCTCGATGCCGTGCTCAAAGACCGTCTCGACGCCTATGGGGAGTCGCCGGAGGAGTTTCTCGACCCGTACACTGCCCGTCAAGAGCATGCGCTCGCCGCATCCCCAAAAACGGCGTTACGCCACTTTCTTTTCTTTTGCCGGTTGACTTCCTGGGCGGCGCTGGCTGAAAATCCGGCTTCCGCGCCGGGCACGGGCCGCGTTGCGGTGGAAAGTCTTGCAGGCGCAAGCGTGAAAACGCGAGGGCCTTTGCGCAGCCGCGCAAGCAAACACAGGTGGGACGATGGGGCACACGCGGGAAAGCGGAGCGACGGGGCGGGGGGCTTTGCCAGGGAAAATCGGGGCGGCCTTCGACGCGCTGTTGCCGCGTCTGGCTGCGGCCACGGACTACTGGCTGCTGGCGGACGCGTTTTCCTCCATAGATGGCTTCCTCGATCCCATCGAAGGCTATGCCTTGCTGCTGCTCGCCCAGTGCGGCCCGGGCGTGGGCGGCATCGTCGAGATCGGCAGCTACACCGGCAAATCGACCTGTTACCTCGCCCGTGGCTCCAAGCGGGCGCGTCGCGAAAAAATCACGGCTGTCGATCATTTCCTGGGCTCCCCGGAACACCAGCGCGGCGGCGCGAACGAATCCGCCTACGTCGTGCGCGGCGACCTTTTTGCCGTGTTTACGGAAAACCTCGCGAAAGCGGAGGTGGACGACTGGGTCCGGCCGCTGCGCATGGGTTCCGCCGAGGCGGCCGCACAGTGGAGTCATCCCATACGCCTGCTCTTCATCGACGGGGACCACTCCTACGAAGCCTCGCGCAACGATTTCGAAGCCTGGGGCAAATGGCTCATTCCCGAGGGCTTGGCCGTATTTCACGACATCGGCATCTTTGAGGGCGTGACGCGCTATTACGAGGAATTGCTGCGCGGGGGCGTGTGCACGGAAGCGCTCTCGGTGGGGACGCTGCGGGTGGCGGCGCGTAGCGACGCTGGTTGAGCCGCTCCTCGCGATCCTTGTCTGTTTTCACCCTTTCGAGAGGGAGGTTGTCGATGCCGGCGAGCGCCAGGAATGCTTTTTTTGGCCAGGTGACGCATGTGCGCAGGGGAACGCTGCTGACGGAAGTTTCCCTGCGCGCCCAGGGCGGGCTTTCCCTGGCGTCCGTCATCACCACGGAGAGCTTCGAGTCTTTGCTGCTCTCCGAAGGGGCCGCCGTGACCGCTCTGATCAAGCCGCCGGAAGTGCTGGTGGGCAGGGAGAACGGGGGGCTGCACACCAGCGCCCGCAACAATTTCAAAGGGCGCGTGACCTCGCTGCGCAGTGACGGCGTGGCTGTGGAAGTCATGGGGAAATTGGACGGCGGCACGCCGATGTGCGCGCTTATCACCGCAAAGTCCCTGGCGAGCCTGGAGATCAAGGAAAACGACGAGGTCTCCTTTTTCTTCAAAGCCGTAAACGTGATCTTGAGCGCGTCCTAGGGCGTCGATCCGGCCAGGCAGGCAACCCCAACCCGCAACACGAGGTGCCCTTGCGATGAAAAAATTGATCAATGCCGTGGAGAACGTGGTCAAGGAACAGCTGGAGGGCATGGCTCTCGCGCACCCCGAGCTTACGGTCGCCTTCGAGCCTACTTTCATCCGCCGGGCCGATGCGCCGGTTGCGGGCAAGGTGGCGCTTATTTCCGGCGGCGGTTCGGGCCACGAGCCCATGCACGGCGGCTTCGTCGGCAAAGGCATGCTCGACGGCGCCTGCCCGGGCGAAGTGTTCACCTCGCCCACCCCGGACCAGATGTACGCCTGCGCCAAGGCCGTGGACGGCGGTGCGGGCGTGCTCTTCATCGTCAAGAACTACACCGGCGACGTGATGAATTTCGAGGCGGCCGCGGAGCTCGTCGCCGCGGACGGCATCAAGGTGCAAAACATCCTCATCGACGACGACGTGGCCGTCAAGGACAGCCTGTACACGGCCGGCCGCCGCGGCGTGGGCACGACCGTGCTGGCCGAAAAGATTGTCGGCGCGGCCGCCGAGGCCGGCTACGACCTCGACGCCTGCGCCGCCCTGTGCCGCAAGGTGAACCAGTACGGCCGTTCCTTCGGCGTGGCCCTGACCTCCTGCACCGTGCCGGCCGCGGGCAAACCCACCTTCGACCTGGGCGAAGGCGAAGTGGAGATGGGCATCGGCATCCACGGCGAACCCGGCACCCACCGCATGCCGATTGGGCCTGTGGACGCTCTCACCGCCTATGCCGCCGGGCAGATCATCGACGACCCCGCCTACACCCGCACCGTGCGCGAATGGGACGGCAGCGGCTGGGCTGAGAACACGCTCACCGACGCGCCGTTCGCCAAGGGCGATAACGTCATCGCTTTCGTCAACAGCATGGGCGGCACGCCACTCTCCGAATTGTACGCGGTCTACAGAAAGCTCGATGCCGTCTGCAAGGAAAAGGGCCTGACGATCGTGCGCAACCTGATCGGGCCGTACATCACCTCCCTGGAAATGCAGGGCTTCTCCATCACGCTGCTCAAGGCCGACGACGAGATACTCAAATACTGGGACGCGCCCGTCAAAACGCCGGGTTTGGTGCGGTAGAACGAAAGAAGGGGAAGAAAAAGATGCCTCCGGCGGCCAGGAGGGGCGGCGGCCCCTCCTGGACCTCCCGAAAGTGGGGGGCCGGCCAGCGCCAATTGCAAGTATTGAAACCCGCTCAAGCGGAGGATGCGTATGCCCCTCAGCAAAGCCCAGTTGCTCGCCTGGCTCGGCAAACTGGACGCCGTTTACGCCGCGAAAAAGGAATACCTGACCGACCTTGACGCCGCCATCGGCGACGCCGACCACGGCATCAACATGAACCGCGGTTTCGGCAAGGTCATGGAGAAGCTGCCGCCCGTGGCGGACAAGGATATCGGGACCATCCTCAAGACCGTGGGCATGACGCTCATGTCGAGCGTCGGCGGCGCGAGCGGTCCGCTCTACGGGACGTTCTGGATGAAGCCGGGCATGCTCCTTGGCGGCAAGGAGGAGCTTGACGCCGCGGATTTCGCGCGCTTCGTCGAGGCGGGGGTGGACGGCATCCTCCAGCGCGGCCGGCCCGAGCGCGGCGACAAGACCATGTACGACGTCTGGGCCCCGGTGCTCGAAGTGGTCAAGGCGCGCGCCGCCGCCGGCGACGATGTGGCGGCCATCGTGGACGCGGCCCTGCCCGTGGGGGAAAAGGCCCTGGCCGACACCATTCCGCTCCAGGCCCGAAAGGGCCGCGCCAGCTACCTGGGCGAACGCTCCGTCGGGCACCAGGACCCCGGGGCGACGTCATCGTATTATATGCTCGAAACGTTGCGGGATGTGCTGCACGCGTAAACGGGCCGCGCGCCCCTGCCGGATTTGCCCGTTCCAACACTTTCGGGGCGGGTGCGGGAGTTCTTCGTGATCGGAATCGTCATTGTCTCCCACAGCCGCAAGCTGGCCGAAGGCGTGCTCGAACTCGCCGCGCAGATGACGCGGGGCGCCGTGCCCATGGAAGCCGTCGGCGGCATCGACGACGTGGAAAACCCCATCGGCACGGACCCGATGCAGGTCCTTGCGGCCATCGAATCCGTGGCTGCCCGGGCCGACGCCGGGGTGCTGGTCGTCATGGACCTCGGCAGCGCGCTCATGAGCGCGGAAACGGCCCTCGATTTCCTGGCCGACGACGTCAAGGCGCGGGTCCGGCTCTGCGCCGCGCCCCTGGTGGAAGGCACGGTCGCGGCTGCGGTGCAGGCCGCATCCGGGGCCGACCTGGCCCAGGCAAGCGCCGAGGCGGCCACGGCCATCGAAGTGAAAATCCGCCAGCTTGCGCCCGTCACAGGAGAGGAAGCGGCTGCGTCCGCGCAGGCGCAACAGGAAGCCGCGCCGCAGGACGCCCTGCGTCTGGAAATCGTCATCGCCAACACGTTGGGCCTGCACGCCCGCCCGGCGGCCAATCTCGTCGCCACCGCCGGGAAATTCCGCTCGGAAATCCGGCTCGCCAAGGGCGAAGCCTCCGCTTCCGCCAAGAGCATCAACCAGGTGGCCCTGCTTTCCGTCAGGCACGGCGACACGGTCGTCTTCACGGTTTCCGGGCCGGATGCGGCGGAGGCCGTTGCCGCGCTTCGCGCGCTTGCCGCGGACCGGTTCGGCGAGCGCGACGAGGATGTCGCCCTCGCGCCGACAGCGGACGCTGCCGCCTCCGGCAAGCCGGCCGATGCGAACGTCTTTTCCGGAACGCCCGCTTCCGCCGGCTATGCCGTGGGGCCGGCCTGGGTGCTCCGGGCGAAGCTGCCCGAGATCGTGCGTCGCGGCAGCGACGACCCCGAAGCGCAGATCCGCGAACTGGACCAGGCCATTGCCGCGGCGCGTGCGGAGATCGAGGCCATCAAACGGGAGACGGAACGGATTTCCGGCAAGGCCAGCGCCGCCATTTTCGCGGTGCATGACCTCATTCTCGCGGACGCGGCCCTGCGCGATGCGGCCGTGGCGCGCATCAGCGGGGAGAAGGTCAAGGCCGCCTACGCCTGGTCGCAGACCGTCGAGGAGACGGCCGCGGCATACGGCGCGCTCGACGACGCCTATATGCGGGCCAGGGCCGCCGATGTCCGGGACTGCGGCGGCCGGGTGCTGCGCATCCTGCTCGGGGCTGCCGCGCCGGCCCTGCGCCAGGAGCGGGAAGCCATCGTCGTGGCCCGCGACCTTGCGCCCTCGGACGTGGCCGGGCTCGACGCGAAGCTCACGCTCGGCATCGTGACCGAAGCCGGCGGCGCGACCTCCCACGCGGCCATCCTCGCCCGCGCCCTGGGCATTCCGGCGGTCATCGGCGCGCCCGGCTGCCTGGGGCGCATCGCGGACGGACAGGTCATCGCGCTGGACGGATTTACGGGCACGGTCTGGGCTGCGCCGCAGCAGTCCGTGCGCCAGGACATCGCCGCCAGACGCGCATCCTGGCTCGAAGCGCGCCACGAAGCGAGCGCCAGGGGCGCTGCGCCGGCCGTCACCCGCGACGGCGTGGCCGTGCCGGTATTCTGCAACATCGGCAGCCCTGCCGAGGCGGCCGTGGCCCTGGCCGCCGGGGCCGAGGGCGTGGGGCTTTTCCGCACCGAGTTCCTCTTTCAGGAGCGCGACGCGGCCCCGGGCGAGGAGGAGCAATACGCGGCCTACGTCGCGGCCGCGAGCGCCATGCAGGGCAGGCCCGTAGTCATCCGTACCCTGGATGTCGGCGGCGACAAGCCGATCCGCTATCTGGAGACGGCCAAGGAAGACAACCCGTTTCTCGGGGAGCGCGGCGTGCGGTTCTGCCTGGCACGGCCCGAGCTTTTCCGCACTCAGTTGCGCGCTCTCTTACGGGCGGCGGCCGTGGCGGACATCCGCATCATGTACCCCATGGTATCGGATGTGGCCGAACTCGTCGGCGTGCTCGCGTTGCAGAGGCAGGAGCACGACGCACTCGCCGCCGCAGGGCTTGCCGTGCCAGGCGCGGTCAAGACCGGCATCATGATCGAGGTGCCCGCCGCCGTGGCGGTGGCCGATAAGCTGGCCGCGCTGTGCGATTTTTTCAGCATCGGCACCAATGACCTGACGCAGTACGTCATGGCTGCGGACCGGGGTAACGCCGCGGTCGCCCCGCTGTGCAACAGCCTCAATCCGGCGGTGTTGCGCATGATCGCCATGACCTGCCGCGCGGGCGAGGCCGCCGGCATCCCGGTCGCCATGTGCGGCGAACTGGCCGGGGAGGCGCTCGCCGCGCCGCTGCTCCTGGGGCTCGGGCTCAAGGAACTGAGCATGGCCGGGACGGCCGTGGCGGGGGTCAAGGACGCGATCCGCGCGACGGATGGGGAAGCCTGCCGCGCCCTGGCCGACAAGGCCCTTGCCGCCGACAGCGCCGCTGCGGTGCGAGAACTGTTGCGCGCAGGCAATCCCGCGGCATGACGCGGCGAAACGGATGTGCGGTTAGCCCTTGGGCTTGCCGTGCTTGATCGGGCCCATCTCGATCTTGAGGCCGTCCGCGCCGAGGTCGAGCGAGACGCCCTTGGTGGTGGCCCGCAGCTTCATGATGACGCCGTTTGAATTTTCGAGCCACTGCACGCCCTTGCCCTCGACGGCCGCGTAGCCCGCGCGGGCTTGGAAAAAGACGCCGGGAAAGTCCTCGACGCGCTGCAGGCGGTAGACGTCCCCCCAGGCGGTGACTTTCGAGACGCCGAGCCCGCCGATGCCAAGCCCCCCGACCTTGAACGCGTATTTCCGTCCCTTGAACGTGAGCGTCCCCTTGCCGCCGCTGGCGCTCAGGATGAATCCTCCCTGGCCGAATTCCATGTTGGCGTAGCCGGTGGGCCTGCCCGGGTCCTCGGCGCGCGCAAGACCGGGCGTCATGACGCTTGCGCAGAGGAGGGCGGCCGCGAAGGCGAACGCTACGGCCCAGACGCGTGCAAGGGAACGGAAGCGGCGGTGTTGCGACATGGTACAGCCTCATTTCCTTATTGCGGGAGCAGAAGGGTAAACGGATTGTTCCGTGCGCTTCCTGCGGCCCAAGCGCCATCCGCTGGGGCGCGCGTCGAGGATAGCCCATGTGCGGGCGCGTGCCTAGGGCCGAGCGCGGTCTGGCGAAGCGGGCACAACCGACAGGTTGCGGGAGTTTCACGAAACAGTGTAAACGCCCTGACCGAGGGTGCAGCAGAGAAAGTCTGCCAGTTTATCCTGCAAAAATATCGAGAGCTTGATCCTAATCTCCACGTGGTTCCTCATTGTCCCTGCTTCCCGGCTTCTGCAATAGCCGGATATGGGGCGTTGTGGTTGGGGCGAGCGCTTTCAAGGAGAAACATGCGCATGGAACCGTCGAAAACAGAGCAAGGCAAGCCGTGTCACGACAAAGCGCAGGCGCTGCTGTGCACGATCATCTGTCTGGTCGTTGTGGTGGCAGGCTTTGTCGTTGCGGAGATTGTTTTCAGGATGCACAATGGTATCCCCTTGCGTTGGGACATACCAGGGCTCTACCAGGACGATCCAGTACTTGGCTGGCGTGTGCGCCCCGGCTACAAGGCCATGCGTCAATCCAAGGACTGTGCCGGGCAGCCTGTGACCATAGACATGCATACGGCCGCCATGGGCTTTCGTGATTTCGGCGATCTCACCGCCTCCAGGAAACTCCTGGTCGTCGGCGATTCCTTCACCCTGAACCGTGATGTTTCGGATGGACAGACATATGCGGCAGTCCTCGGCAACCTTCTCGGTTGTGCGGTATTCGCCGTAGGTGGCGGCGGATACGGCAGTTTACAAGAAGCACTCCTGTTGGAGGAGTCTCTGCCCCGGATCGAGCCGGATGCCATTCTCGTGCAGTTGCACATCAATGATGTAATTAATAACGACTACGAACTCGAAAAGCAAAGTGTAATCAATAATAACTATCATGCTCGCCCCTATCTCTCCGAAGACGGATCCATTGTCATGGCCACTCCGGCGTATCACTGGACACAGACAGTTCTTGATGGTCTCGGAAGGCTATTTGGCAATCATTCCCAGGTAATCCTGGCTATTCAACATAATTTGCAAATGGCGCTGTTGGCTAGATTTGCTGACAATTCCATAGAACATCGCATTGAAAAAGAACCGGATATGCCAGCCTATCTCCGCTCCTTGGAGACTACGAAGCGGGTGTTTGAGAGGATATGTTCCACGGCAAACGGTATTCCTGTTTATGCCTTCATCCTTGGCGGTGGGCGTATCAGCAGGGATCTTGCGGACACACTCGATGGTACTTGCGTAACAATGATCCGCAATATCGATGTGGCGTTATCCACAGATCCGCCGGGACAGCCCTCGCTTTTTGCTGAGGATTGCGCTCACTTGAGTGCTTACGGCAACGCCCGTTTGGCTGCGGAGCTCAAAACCGGCCTCGTGTCTGGCCCGGAGGGAGCGTTTTTGCCACGCGCTCTCCCGTCGAACCCCGATCGCCGTGCCCGGTGACCCCCCACGTATCCGCTTCGTGGTTCTACACGATGGGGGCTCGACGCGGATTGCCGGGTTCGGGGAGCGTCAACGGCGCTCGCGCCGACTGAAAATTATTCCCAGTTTCTTTTGACTTAAGTCAAATATTTTTCTGATCGTTTATGATTAAGAACTACAAAATAATTTTTCCCGTGCTGAAATTACTATGTCAGGCGACGCATGCATACTGGATGTCTGTCAGGGGGCAAAAACGAACGGCTGCCGCAATGCGTTGTCGATTTCCTCTCGTTTTGTTGCGGGACTCCAGGCGATGGTGGGCTGCGCTCCCTGCCCCGAGGCATATTCTGCTTTGGGCAGACCGCTTTTGCATCATGAACGGTTTCGCCTTGCCTTGAGCGCCTGTCCAAATGGGTGTTCGAGACCACATACGGCCGATTTGGGGATCATCGCGTTCAGTGAGACCGAAGTCTTGCGTCGTTTATGCTCTGGTTGCGGCGCATGCGTTTGCAAGTGCCCTGATGACGCTATTGCATTGGCAGGCAATGTTGCTGCGATTGATTCTCAGCGTTGCTTGGGATGCGTCAAGTGTGTTCTGGCATGTAAGAACAAAGCTCTTTCTCCAGGTGCGGTGCGTTATCGTATTGTCCTGGGAGGAAGATTGGGGCGACATCCCCGGCTTGGACGCGAACTGCAAAAAAGATTGGATTCGGCTTCCGTGGTTTCCTTGGCCGGGCGCTGTCTGGAAGTCTACCAGCAGCGCATGCTTCCCGGGAGACGTTTTTCTGATATCCTCTTCCCGCAGAACTATCCGGGCTTTCCCGCATGGGTCTTTTCATGAGCATATTGGGTATATTTTCTCTTGTTTTTGGCCTTGTCGTCTATGCCGCGCACGCCTTGCGTCTCGGAGACATGGGCTTGTCTGTTGCAATGCTTTCTTTGATCGGGCTCATTATTTCCAGTCGACGTTACGCAATATTTGTTCTCGGACCTGTGTTGTTTCTGATTGCAGGCGCGTTTGCATTTGCTGCATATGACTTTGTTGCTTTTCGACGAGCCTTCGGATTGCCGTATGTGCGCTTGGCCATTATCATGTCGATGGTTGTCGCTCTGTGCTTGGCTGGCGGTATTTTTTCCTTTTCCAGGCGGGCGCTGCAGTTTTTTCACCGTGACCAGGTGCGATACCGCGCCCAGGCCGTAGCCTTCTGGTTGACGGTTGGTTTGCTCTTTATGGCCAGGTCCATGGCGAAAATCCCTGTATTGCTCATTGACCGCTTCGCACCGGGTTGGGGGCCGTTGGAAATCGTATTGCTTGGATTCTATGCGGCTTGGCTTGGCGGGAAGATGCTTGATGCACAGGATTCAGGAAAGATCCGTTCGCGATACTGGGCTGTGTTTTGCTTGGTTTTTTTTGTCCAGCTTGGTTTGGGACTTTGCGGAGAGACAAAGTTTCTCATGACGGGTTCGTTGCATTTGCCCGTACCCGCTCTGATCGTCGCTGGGCCGATCTTCCGTGGGGGCGGCTATTTTATGCCTATCCTGTATATTTCAACAGTATTTCTTGTTGGAGCAGGCTGGTGCTCCCATTTGTGCTACATCGGCGCTGCCGACAACCTCTGTGCTCGACATGGACGCAGGACTCCTAAAAAACTCTCTCAGCTATTACCCTATGTTCGCGTTGCGACGCTGTTTCTTTCGATCGCTCTCGCACTGGGGTTGCGTTTGTTGGGCGTGGGGTTGAATGTTGCGATTGCGCTGGCCGCAGTGTTTGGCCTTGTCGGCATTGGCGTTATGGTCACCCTCTCGCGCGCGACAGGAGTCATGGTGCACTGCGTATCCTATTGTCCCATTGGCATCATCGGCAACGTACTCGGCAAACTCTCTCCCTGGCGGATCAAAATTGGACCGGGGTGCGATGGCTGCGGCCGTTGTTCCCGAGCCTGCCGCTATTTGGCGCTTTCTCCTGTAGATTTGGCCAAAGGGCAGGCCGGGCTTTCCTGCACGTTGTGCGGAGACTGTCTGCAGGCATGTCCGGGGGGACGTCTGGGCTACAGATTTCCGGGACTCTCTGCCGATGCCGCCCGCACAGCTTATTTTACGCTGGTCGTTTCCCTGCATGCTGTTTTTTTGGGTGTGGCAAGAATCTAGATTTGCAGACTATTTGTCAAATCCGTGCTTCTTGAGAAGTTCGTACAGATGGCCCCGCGACAACCCGGCTATGCGGGCCCCTTCGCTCATATTGGAAGTGATTTCCAATAATCCTTTGAAATAATTCCTTTCTGTCGCTTCCTTGAATTCCCGGTACGTCTGGTAGGGCCGCGCGGCGGATGCCGCCGGGCCGGCTGGAACGGCGGACGGCGCGCCGCCGGGTTTGCCCAGGCGGCTGCGGGCGACGGCCATGCGGATATCGAGGGGCAGATGGCCGGCGAAAATCTGCGGCTCTCCCCGCGAGGCGGCGAAAGCCCGTTCCAGGGCATGGCCCAGTTCCCGCACGTTCCCCGGCCAGTCATAGCGCAAGAGCGCCTCGACGAGATCGTCCGAAACCGACTTGTCGCAGGCGTCGTAGCGGGCGCACAGCCGCTCCACGAAATGACGGCACAGGAGCGGGATATCCTCCTTGCGCTCCCGAAGCGGCGGCAGGGTGATGGTGATGCCGTTGAGGCGGTAGAGCAGATCGGTGCGGAAAAGCTCCAGGGAGGCCATTTCGACGAGATTGCGGTTGGTCGCGGCAATGAGCCGGAAGTCGCTTTGCACCTCGGCCTTGCCGCCGATGGGCCGGAAGCGCCGGGTTTCCAGCAGGCGCAGGAAGGAGCGTTGCAGGGCAACGGGCAGCTCGCCCACCTCGTCGAGGAATAGCGTCCCCCTATGGGCCAGCCGGGCCACGCCGTCGCGGTCCTGATCGGCTCCGGTGAAGGCTCCCCGGGTGTGCCCGAAAAGCTGGCTCTCCAGAAGCGATTCCGTGGCCGAGGCGCAATCCATCGGGACAAAGGGCATGGCCGCCCGCGCGCTGCCGTCGTGGATGGCCCGGGCGAAGACTTCCTTGCCCGTGCCGGTCTCGCCCAAAAGCAGCACGTTGATGTCGCTGGCCGCCGCCTGGGCGGCTGCGTCGAGGCAGGCCCGCAGGGCCGGGCTCTCGCCAACGATGCTGCGCAGCTCGCGCAAGTCCGTGGCGGCATTTTGGCGTTGCCGGCGGAAGGCCACAACACGCTCGAGGATGAGCCGCAGGTTGTCCAGGGACAGGGGTTTGGTCAGAAAATCCCAGGCCCC
>DQED01000209.1:0-265 GCA_003525525.1 Desulfovibrio sp. | reverse complement strand
CCAGGCCGTTGCCGTCGGGCAGGAGCACGTCCAGGAAGACGACGTCGCAGCCGCCGTTGCGGCAAAGGGCCAAGCCCTCGGCCAGGGTCGAGGCGGCCAGGGCCTCGTGGCCGAGTTCCGAGGCGGTGACGCCGATAAGCCGCTGCACCAGGCGGTCGTCGTCGAGGGCGAGGACGCGGGCCATGGCCTACCCGCGCGAGGCGGCCTGGCGCAGAGCCCGGCTGGTGCGGTCGAGCATGTCGCGAAGCTCCTGCCGGTCCGCGTC
>DQED01000118.1:208-4327 GCA_003525525.1 Desulfovibrio sp. | reverse complement strand
GCAAGGAAATGCAGCTGTCCGAGGGCGAAATGCCCGGACTCATGGCCGTGATCGAAAAGTACGGCCCGCAAAAGCCCCTGGCGGGACTTCGCGTCACCGGCTCGCTGCACATGACCATCCAGACGGCCATGCTGATCAAATGCCTGCACGCCCTGGGCGCGGACCTGCGCTGGGCCTCGTGCAACATCTACTCGACCCAGGACCACGCCGCCGCGGCCATCGCCGCCGACGGGCTGGCCGCGGTCTTCGCCTGGAAGGGCGAGACCCTGGAAGACTACTGGTGGTGCACCGAGATGGCGCTGACCTGGCCCGACGGCACGGGACCGGACCTCATCGTCGACGACGGCGGCGACGCCACCCTGTTCGTCCACCACGGCGTGAAATGCGCCAAGGACGCCAAGGTGCTGGGCGCCCCGGCGGACAACAAAGAAATGGCCATCATCATGGACCGCATCAAGGCGGTCGTGGCCGCCGACGCCGGCCGCTTCGAGCGCATCGCCAAAAAGATCCGCGGCGTCTCCGAGGAGACCACCACCGGCGTGCATCGCCTCTACCAGATGATGCAAAACGGCGAGCTGCTCTTCCCTGCCATCAACGTCAACGACTCCGTGACCAAGTCCAAGTTCGACAACCTCTACGGCTGCCGCGAGTCCCTGGCCGACGGCATCAAGCGGGCCACGGACGTGATGGTCGCCGGCAAGGTCGTGGTCGTGGCCGGCTACGGCGACGTGGGCAAGGGCTGCGCCCAGTCCATGCGCGGCTTCGGCGCGCGCGTGCTCGTGACCGAAATCGACCCCATCTGCGCCCTGCAGGCGGCCATGGAAGGCTTTGAGGTCACGACCATGGAAGCGGCCTGCCCCCAGGGCGACATCTTCGTCACGGCCACGGGCTGCTGCGACGTCATTACCGGCGCGCACATGGAAAAGATGAAGGACGGAGCCATCGTCTGCAACATCGGCCACTTCGACTCCGAGATTAACGTAGCCTACCTGGAGAACACGCCCACCTGCAAGAAGGACCAGATCAAGCCGCTCGTGGACAAGTGGACCATGGCTTCGGGCAACGCCATCCTGATGCTGGCCGAGGGCAGGCTCGTCAACCTCGGCTGCGCCACCGGCCACCCGAGCTTCGTCATGTCCAACTCCTTCACCAACCAGGCCCTGGCGCAGATCGAGCTGGCGACCAAGCCGTACGCGATCGGCGTCTACACGCTGCCCAAGCTCCTGGACGAGGAAGTGGCCCGCCTGCACCTGGCGCGCCTGGGCGCCAGGCTCGAGACCCTGACGCCGGCCCAGGCCGCCTACCTCAATATCGACGCGGCCGGACCCTACAAGCCCGACCACTACCGCTACTAGTCGCGGCTTCCCGCAAGGCGCAAACCGTCTTGCGGGGCCGCGTGCAGGGTTTGTTGCCCACCCCCTGCCGCCGTACCGTGGGAACCGCGCCCACGGTACGGCGGCTTTTTGCGTCGTCCTGCGTCGCGGCCCGGACGGGGACGCTGCGGGCCGCGCGTGGCAGGCGAACGGATACCGCGACGATCGGGGACGTTCTCCACATCGGAATGCAATGCGTTCGCAGCGTGTGCAAAAAAGGGAAGTGTAGCATTTTGTCCTCACTCTGCGGCAATGGCGTAATGACAACGTCCTTGGCAGGCGTGCCGTCGCAAAAAACGACACAGCGTTTGCGCGGTTCATGCGGAACCGCATGAAAAGTTTGCTTCGGTCCAGGAATCCGTATACGAAATCGGCAATGCAAAATCTCGACTTCCGCACCGCTGCGGTGATCTATTGCAGCAGCCAGTTCTGCGTCGCCGTGCTGCTGGCCGTGGCCTTTGCCGACAAGCGGGCCAGGGGCGCGCGGCTGTGGATCGCCGGCCTTGCGGCCAATACTTTGTCCGTGCCGTTCTTCGCCCTGCGTGGACCGGCGCCGGACGGTGGCGTCCTCATGGCGGCCAACGCCCTGTTTACCCTGTCCTGGATTTGCTATTGGGCCTCTTTCGATCGGTTTTTCGGCAACAGGCGGCCGCAATGGCTGTATGGCGCGCCGCTGGCCGCGGCGGTGTTCCTGACGCTGACCCTGGATCAGGCGGTCAAACCCAGGACCTTGCTGCTCGGGGCGCTTTACGCCGGCCTGACCTGGACCATCGCCGCCACGGTCTGGCGGCGGGTACGGGCATTCCGGACCCATATCATCCTCATGCTCGCCGTGGGGTACCTCCTTGCCGGCTGTTCCTTTCTCCTGCGGGGGCTGGCCGTCTTTTTCTCCTCCCTGCCGCAGCCGGACCCCTTTGCCCCGAGCACGGCGCAAGACGTGGCCATGTTCCTTTCCGTGCCGGGCCTGATCGCCTGCACCCTGGGTTTCGTGCTGCTGCACCGCGACCGCGCCGAGCAGGAGGTGCGCCGGTTGGCCGACCTCGACCCCCTGACCGGGCTGCAAAACCGCCGCGGCTTCGAGGCGGCGTTCGCCCGGGAACTGCGCGAGGCCGCCTGCGCCCAGTCCTGGACGAGCCTCGCCCTGGTGGACATCGACCACTTCAAGGCCGTCAACGACCGCCATGGCCATGCCCGTGGCGACGAGGCCCTGCGGCTCCTCGCCCGGATCATCGCCAGGGAGCTGCGCGGCGGCGACGTGGTCGCCCGCATCGGCGGCGACGAATTCTGCGTGTTGCTGTCCGGGGCCTCGCCCGAGCGCGCCGCCTCGGTGGCCGAACGCCTGCGCCGTACCGTGGCCGGCCATGATTGGGGCTGCCTGGGGCTTGCCGCGCCGCTGACCGTCACCATCGGCCTGTCCAGCCACCGCGGCGGCGCGGACGACGACGGCGCGGATTTCCTGCGCCTGGCCGACATGGCCTTGCTTGCGGCCAAGGAAATGGCCCGCGACATGGTCCTGCACGCCGACGCCCTGCCATCCCGGCGTACCGCAAGCGCCGAATTCTAGACCGTTTCTCCTATGATCCCGAGACGGAATCCCTGCCTTCCCGGCGCGTCTGGGAGGGTCTCCTTTCCGCGTGGCGGCAAGCGTCACGCGAAGTAAATTTTCCGTGTGTTTCTATTGGGTTGCTGCAGGCGCGACAACTTTGTATCGGTATGGAACGGAATTGTCCGGGCCGACCGTCCGTCAAGCCGGGAATCCAGCAATTCCGGGGCGTCCGTACTGGCCCGATTCTTGATTTCCCAGGGCCGGGGCCCGCCGCCCGCAAGGAACCGCCGTGAACGACCAGCCCGAAGAAGGCATCGCCTACCGCTCCATCGGCATATTGCGTTCGCCGTTTCGCGACATCCAAGGCATGCCCATCCAGCCCGTCGGCGCGCTCGGCGTCGAGGGCCACGTGGAGGTGCATCCGGATTTCGCCGGCGGCCTGCGCGACCTCGAAGGCTTTTCCCATGTTTTCCTGCTCTACCACCTGCACCGGGTCACGGGCTACGACCTGATCGTGCGCCCTTTTCTCGACAACGCCGACCACGGCATCTTCGCCACCCGCTCGCCAAAACGGCCCAATCCCATCGGTCTGTCCGTGCTGGAGCTCGTGGGCGTGACCGCGACCACGGTGCGCCTGCGCAACGTCGACGTCCTCGACGGCACCCCGGTGCTCGACATCAAGCCCTATGTGCCGCATTTTGACGTCTGGCAGGCCGGCCGCATCGGCTGGTTCGACGCCAAGGCCGAAAACGCGGGCACCTGCATTTCCGATGATCGGTTCAGGTAGGCAAACCCGCAAGGAGACGACTTCCCCTCCATGAAATGCGTCACCGTGGCCGGACCGCCCTCGTCCGGCAAGACTGCCGTTTTGCTGAAGACCGCCGCCATCCTGGCCGCACGGGGCCAGCGCCTGGGCGTGGTCAAGTTCGACTGCCTGGCCAGCCGCGACCGCGAGGCCTTTGCCGCGGCCGGCATCCCCGCCGCCGTGGGCCTTTCCGGCGCGCTGTGCCCGGACCACTTCTACGTCTGCAACGCCGCCGACGCCCATGCCTGGGGCGTGCGCCAGGGGCTTTCCATCCTGGCCGTGGAGAGCGCGGGGCTGTGCAACCGCTGCGCGCCGCACATCGAAGGCGTGCTCGCCGTGTGCGTCGTGGACAGCCTGTCGGGCGTGGACACGCCGGCCAAGATCGGCCCCATGCT
>DQED01000118.1:0-182 GCA_003525525.1 Desulfovibrio sp. | reverse complement strand
GTGGTCTCCCAGGCCGAGCGCGAGGTGTTCGCCTTCCGCGTGCGCCGGGTCAATCCCCGGGCCACCGTGCTTTTCGTCAGCGGCCTGACCGGCCAGGGGGCCGACGCCCTGGCCCACGTCCTTGCCGCCGCGCCCGAGACACCGACCCTTGACGGCGCGAGCCTGCGCTTCACCATGCCCGC
>DQED01000147.1 GCA_003525525.1 Desulfovibrio sp. | reverse complement strand
CCCGGCCGCTGACGCCGCGGCGTCGCGCGGGGCGGCGTCTTGGCTTCCCGCGGCCAGCTGCCATGAACACCGTTTTCCACGATCCGCCAACGCACCGCTTCTCCGGCGCGCGTCGTCGCGCGGGCGCTGACGGCGGATGCCGCTCGTTCACCGGCCGCCTTCTTTTCTCCTGCGACAATTTTGCTCCCCTGCCTGTTCCCCTTGTGCTTGATGGCCATGGCCGGAGGCTTCTGTGCTCCAGCGGGTCGGATTTGAACCGGTTGGCCGCGCCCCGGACAGCCCGGTGCGGCTGGCGAGGCGGTTCTTGCCGCAGCCTGTCCATGGTGTAATGCGATCTGCCAAAAATGTTATTTTCTTCTTGCCAGAGAAAGCGTGTTGTGCAAGGTATGCCCTGGTTTTCACGCTACGAAGGCATTGATTGCATCTTGGCAATAAGTTTCAAATTTGTATGAAGCGAGTGTCCGACCCCTCAATTCTGTAGGACACCAGATGTGCCCGATTTATAAATATCACAATAAATCAAGTAGATATCTGATTGGTCCCAGGTTTGCAAAATGCGGGCGGGGCCAGGAGAGCGGCCCGGAACGCACGAGGCGGGTTTGCGGCGGCTGACAAGCCGAAAAAATTCAACGATCTTCTTAAAAGAAGGGGGGTTTATGACAAGCAGGAAGAATTTTTACAAAACCGTGTTGCTTGCGGCGCTGGTGCTCCTGGCGCTGCCCGCCCTGGCCCTGGCCGAGGAAACGGCCGCCAAGCCCGAGTTTCTCAGCATCATGAACGGCAACACCGTCTGGACGCTCATTGCCGGCGTCCTCGTCATGTTCATGCAGGCCGGNNNNAACGCCGGCAACATCCTCATGAAGAACATGTTCGACTTCGCCGCCGGCTCCATCGCCTTCTTCCTGTTCGGCTACGCGCTCATGTTCGGCACGGACATCGGCGGCTTCATCGGCTTTTCCAACTTCGGCCTGGCCGAGGCGGCCACCGATACGCCCGAAGGCCTTTGGACCTACACCTACTGGTTCTTCCAGTGCGTCTTCGCCGCCACGGCCGTGACCATCGTCTCCGGCGCCATCGCCGAGCGCACCAAGTTCGTGTCCTACCTGATCCTGAGCTTCGTGGTCACCGCCCTCATCTACCCCGTCTCCGGTCACTGGATCTGGGGCGGCGGCTGGCTGTCCAAGCTCGATGCGCCCATGATCGACTTCGCCGGCTCCACCGTCGTCCACTCCGTGGGCGGCTGGATCTCCCTGGCCGGGGCCCTGCTCATCGGCCCGCGCATCGGCAAGTACACCGCCGACGGCGTCTCGCGCGCCATCCTCGGGCACAACCTGCCCCTCGTGGCGCTTGGCGTCTTCATCCTCTGGTTCGGCTGGTTCGGATTCAACCCCGGCTCCACCACCACCGCCACGGGCAACATCGGCCTCATCGCCGTCACCACCAACCTGGCCGGTTGCGCCGCCGCGCTCACGGCCATGATGACCACCTGGCTCCGCTACGGAAAACCCGACGTGTCCATGTCCCTTAACGGCGTTCTGGCCGGCCTCGTGGCCATCACCGCCGGCTGCGCCAACGTCTCGCCCATGGGCGCGATCATCATCGGCCTGTGCGCCGGCATCCTCGTCGTCATCTCCGTCGAATTCATCGACAAGGTCCTCAAGATCGACGATCCCGTCGGCGCCATCTCCGTGCACGGCGTCTGCGGCGCCTTCGGCACCCTCATGGTCGGTCTGCTGGCCAGCCCCGATTTCGGCGGCGTCGCCGGCCTGTTCTACGGCGGCGGCCTGACCCAGTTCATTACCCAGGTCATCGGCGTGGGCTCGGTCTTCATCTGGGCCTTCGGCACCGGCTTCATCGTCTTCTCGCTGCTTAGGGCCACCACCGGCATCCGCGTTTCCGAGGAAGAGGAGCTCAAGGGTCTCGACATCACCGAGCACGGCTCCGAGGCGTACAGCGGCTTCCAGATCTTCATCACCGAGTAATCAGCGGAACGCGGGAGACACGCATATGAAACTCGTCATTGCCTACTTTCGGCCCGAACAGCTCAATGCCGTCAAGCAGGCCCTGTACTCCAAGGGCATCCACGGCATGTCCGTCACCAACATCGCCGGCTCCGGCCGCCAGAAGGGCTATACGGAGCAGTATCGCGGCGTCATCGTCGAGGTGAACCTGCTCAAGAAAGTCCGCCTGGAAGTGGCCGTGGCCGATGCCAAGGTCGCCGAGGTCATGGACGCCATCGCTGCCGGCGCGCAGACCGGCAAGGAAGGCGACGGCATGATCTTCGTCCAGGACATCGTGGACGCCCGCCGCATCCGCACCGGCGAAAACGGCACCGGCATCCTCGGCTAAGCGCCGCCGCAACGCGCCATACCTGAAAAACAAAGGCCCTTCCCGCTCGCGGGAAGGGCCTTTCGCATTGCCCGCCGCCGCCTCGCCATGCGCGCCTGCGCGGCGGTCCATTCCGCTCTCGACGCTCTGCCGCCTTTGGCTTACGGAAGAATGCACTCCTGGCTGCCCGAGGACGCACAGCGAAAACCCTTCGCCGAATCGGGCGCACTGCAGAGGCGATACGTTTCCAAACATGCTTTGAATGCCCTCAAATCGGAAGGAACCCCCATGGATAAAATCCAGGCCGTGGCCGGGATCGGCCTTTTTTCCGGGCTCGGCCAACGCGAAGTCGCGGCCCTGGCCGGCGTGGCCGAAACGCGGCGCTACGCCCGGGGCGAAGACATTTTTTTCGCCGGCGAACCCGCCCAGGGTTTTTTCTCCGTGGTCACGGGCAAGGTGCGCATCTACCAGAATTCGCTGTCCGGCAAGGAACACATCATCCACGTGTTCGGCCCGGGCGAAGTGTTCGCCGAAGTGGCCGTCTTCTCCGGCAGCGCCTACCCCGCCAACGCCCAGGCCCTGGAAGACGGCGAATACCTCTTCTTTCCGCGACAGCGCTTCCGCAAACTCCTCGCCGAAGAGCCCGACCTGGCCATGGATATGCTCGGCCTGCTCTCCATCCGGCTGCGCCAACTGGTGCGCAAACTCGAAGACCTGAGCCTGCGCGAAGTGCCCGCGCGCCTCGCCGCCCACCTGCTGCTCCTGCAAGCCCAAAGCAAGAAAAAGCGCCTCACCCTGGACCTGCCCAAGGGGCAACTCGCCGCCTACCTCGGCACCATCCCCGAAACCCTCTCCCGCGTGCTGCGCCGCTTCAGCGACGACGGCCTCATCGCCCTGTCCGGCAGCAGCCTGGAAATCCTCGACCCCGCCCGCCTGGAAACCCAGGCGGGCGTCGTGACCGGCGACGGGGAGACGGCATGGACAAAGGGAATGGCGTGAGGGCGATGACGGGATGAGGCGGGGAAAGGGAAGAGGGAAAAAGGGATTTACGTTCTTTCAATCCGTCATTTCGACCGCAAGGAGAAATCCCTTCCTCATGCCTTCCTCGATGCTTTCATAGCAAAATCCCTTCAACTTCGCCCTGCAAGGGCGACGGTCTGGGGCCGGAATCTTCCCTGCCGAGCCCGCCGCGAAAGCCGCGGCAGCGGCAGGGGACATTCCGGCCCCATCTTCGTACCGCCAGCGCCAGACCTCCCGGTGCCCGCAGCCTCTCCCGCGCCACGACGCCGAACGGGGGGACCGGGGGGAGNNCTCCCCCCGGTGGGGTCCGGGGCAAAGCCCCAGGCCTACCTGTTACTTGCGCGAAAACGCCCAGCGCAGGCGGCGCAGGACGCCGGGGTCGGGGGCGTGGGGATTGTCGCCGGGTTTGGGGATGGGCAGCCGGTAGCGGTCGGCGAAAGGGGTGCGTTCGAGCATGTCGTTGATCGCGTGGGCGAGCAGCACGGGCAGGGCCAGGACGTCGGCGGCGTTGTAGGCGAGCAGTGTTTCCATGAGCGCGGGATCGGCGGTCTTGACGTACTCGCGCCAGAGCACCACGGCGAAGTAGCCGTCCGCGCCGGCAAGGTCGCCGCGGTCCACGCCATAGTGGACCTCGCACTTTTTGAGGCCGCCTTTGATGCCGATGCCCGTGAGGACGTTGCGCAGGTCGATATGGGCCTTGGGCAGGGTCGCGCCCAGGTGGGACTTGAGGACCGGGGCGTCGAAGCAGCGGCCGTTGAAGGTGACGAGGACTTTTTTCTCCAGGATATCCGCGGCGAAATCGTGCAGATTTTTCCCGTGGGCGTAGGTGCGCACGGTATCGATGCCGTCGTAGAGGGAGACGGCGGTGACCTCGTTTTGCGGCGTGCCGTCGGTTTCGATGTCCACGCAGGCGAGGTGCTCGCGGAAATCGAAGAAAAGCCGCCAGTTTTCGGCCGGCGGCAGGCGCGAGCCGAAGAAGTCGGCGTCGCCGGCGGCCAGGCGTTCCTTGGAAGCGACGAGTTCGTCGCGCCACATGGGAACCTTGACGGACCCGAGCGGCGGGGTTTTGGCGTCGAGGAAGTCGTCCCAGGTCAGTATGCCGGCGGCCCAGAGGCGTTTTTCCGTGGAGGGACCGAGGCCGGGCAGGTGTACGAAGGTGTGTTGCAGCACGCGTCGTGCCTTACGCCTTTTGGCGCCGGGCCTCAACCGTTGCCGGCAGGCGGGACAGGCGGCATCAAACCTGCATAGGTTACGCCGACCTGGAGCTTTTTGCCGCCGGGTCAGGTTCGTGATTCCAAGGAAGGAGCGCCCATGCCTCAGCTTACCGACACCGCACGCACCTCGCCCTCCAGACGGTTCGACGCCAGGATCGGCCGGGAGCCCGTCATCGCCCGCGAAATCTTCCGTCCCGGACCCTTGCGGGACGATTTCGAGCGCCTGTCCCATCCCGCCGTGCCCATGGCCGACGCGGATATCCTGAGTTTGTTGTTGAAATTCTTCTACGCGTCCCTGTTCCCCGGCTCGGAATCCCATGCCGTGCCCCTGCCGGAAATCTGCACGCAGTTGGGGCGGTTTTACGACCTCTGGTCCGAGGAAGGACCGGACGAAGGCGTGCCGCTGCCCGGGGAATACAGCGCCTTTTCCCTGCGCATGCTGACGGACCTGCCGCGCACGGCGCACATCTTCCGCTCCGTGGCCAACCGCCCGTTGCCGCCGGCCCTGGTCCAGGACCCGTTTCTCGGCATCGACTGCGGCACGGGCACGGGCGTGCTGCTGGCTGCGGCCTGGTTCCAGGCCAAGCGCAACGGCGTGGCCGAAACGCGGCTTTTCGGCCTGGACATCGACCCGGCCATCGCCGGCCGCACGCGGCTGCTCTTCGATTCCCTGGGCCTTGGCGAGGTGCTTGTGGCCGACGCCCGGCTCGAGGCGGCCTATGCCGCCCTGCCGGACGGGCCGATCGCGTTCATTGCCAACGAGAACGTGGCCGCGCCCACGGCGCGCCTTTCCGCGGAGCCCTTTTCCGTCATCCACGCCGCGCTGTTCAACGTCTTTTCCAAGCGTCTGAAAAATGCCGTTTTCTTTCCGGAAGCCCTGGTCGTGCGCGACCGGGAGCGGGAAATGGACGTGGTGCTGTCAAAAAACAATCGCTTCCAGCTGCCGCGCCACTACCGCCATCTGCGGCCGCGCCCGCGCTCCATCGTCATCGAGGGCCGGTTGACGCGCCTGTGGCAGGTGGGCCGGGATTTCCGCAAATACGTGTCCGAATCCTGGCTCCCGGCCATGCCCGGCCGCTGGTAGCAGCGTTGCGGGGGGAATGAAGAAAGGAACGCCTCCGGCGGCCAGGAGGGGATGATCCCCTCCTGGACCTCCTCAAAAGGAGACGTTTGTATTTGAATTTTTTCCCCGGCGACTCGTCGCAATGGCGCTATGGCCCGCTTCGTTGCAAGCAGGCAAGCGCCCCCCTTCGTGGTGGTCCAGGAGGGGCCCTCGGCCCCTCCTGGCCGCCGGAGGCATCCTCACATCCTCCCCCCGCTACCGCCGCTGCATCAGCCGCCTACAGCATGCACCGCTTGCAGACGATCTCCGTGCCGATGCCGGAATTCGTGAAGAACTCCAGGATGATGCAGTTCTCCACCCGCCCGTCCAGGATGTGGGCCTTTTCCACGCCCGCGTCCACGGCTTCCATGCAGCAGGTGACCTTGGGGATCATGCCGCCGGTCAGCACGCCCGAGGCCATGGCTTCCGACGCCTCGACGATGTCGAGGGACGAGATGAGGTTCTTGTCCTTGTCGAGCACCCCGGCCACGTCGGTCAGGAGCACGAGGCGCTTGGCCCCGAGCGCGGCGGCCACGGCCCCGGCCACGGTGTCGGCGTTGATGTTGTAGGTCTCGCCCGCCTCGTCCACGCCGACCGGCGCGATGACCGGGATGAATCCCTGGCCGAGCAGCGTGGTGATCAGCCCGGTGTTGATGCCCGTGACTTCGCCCACCTTGCCGAGGTCGATGATCTCGGGCGGGGCGTCGCCCCTTTCCAGCACCATTTCCAGCTTGCGCGCGCTGATGAGCTTGCCGTCCTTGCCGGAAAGCCCCACCGCCATGCCGCCGTTCAAGTTGATCAGGTTGACGATGTTCTTGTTGACCTTGCCCACGAGCACCATCTCCACCACGTCCATGGTGGCGTCGTCGGTGACGCGAAGGCCCTGGCGGAACTCGCTCGTGATGCCCAGCTGCTTGAGCATCTGCCCGATCTGCGGCCCGCCGCCGTGCACGATGACCGGATTGATGCCGATGTACTTGAGCAGGATGACGTTGAGGGCGAAGCTCTTTTGCAGGGCTTCGTCCACCATGGCGTGTCCGCCGTATTTGATCACGACCGTCTTGCCGAAGAACTTGCGGATGTATGGCAGGGCTTCCAGCAGAAGCCTGGCCTTGGCGTGCTCGCGTTCCATGGGCCGTCCTCCAACGGATGGGATTACAGGATGTAGCGGGAAAGGTCGCGGTCTTCGGCCACGTCGGCGAGCTTGTCCCGCACGTAGGCCGGGTCCACGACCACGCTCTGGCCGCCCTGGTCCGAAGCCGAAAAGGACAGGTCGGAGAGAATTTTTTCCATGATGGTGTAAAGCCGCCGCGCTCCGATGTTCTCGGTTTCCTCGTTGACCTTGCGCGCGAACTCCGCCACCTCGCGCAGCGCCTCGTCGGTGAACGTGAGCGTCACGCCCTCGGTGCCGATCAGCGCCGTGTACTGCACGGTGAGCGCGTTTTGCGGCTCGGTCAGGATGCGGTAGAAATCCTCGGCCGTCAGCGCCCGCAGCTCCACGCGCAGGGGGAAGCGGCCCTGGAGCTCCGGCACGAGGTCCGAGGGCTTGGAGAAGTGGAACGCGCCCGCGGCGATGAACAGGATATGGTCGGTTTTCACCATGCCGTACTTGGTGTTGACCACGCAGCCCTCGACCACGGGCAGCAAATCGCGCTGCACGCCCTCGCGCGAGACGTCCGGGCCGCTGCCGCCGCCCTGCTTGCCGCAGATCTTGTCGATCTCGTCGATGAAGATGATGCCCGTCTGCTCCACGCGCTCCTTGGCCGCCTCGGACACCTTGTCCATGTCCACGAGCCGGTCGGTCTCCTCCTGCAGAAGCACCTCGTAGGCGTCGCGCACGCGCATGTTGCGGGTCTTCTTGCGCTGGGGGAACACCTTGGAAAACATGTCCTTGAACTGCGAGCCCATGTCTTCCATGCCCGGCATGGACATGATTTCCACCTGCGGCGCGGGCACGGACACTTCCACGGGCACGATGCGGTCGTCGAGCTTGCCCTCGCGCCAGAGCTTGCGCAGCTTCTCGCGGGTGCTCACGGGGCCGTCCGCGGCCGGCGTCGGCGTCGGGGCCTCCAGGGCCGCGGGCATGGGGATGGGGCTCTCCCCGCCGCGCTGGGACTCGGGCAATAGCACGTCGAGCAGGCGCTCCTCGGCCGCCTTCTCGGCCTTGGCCGCCACCCTGTCCTGCTCCTCCTTGCGCACGAGGTTGACGCCGATCTCCATGAGGTCGCGCACCATGGATTCCACGTCGCGGCCCACATAGCCCACCTCGGTGAACTTCGTGGCCTCGACCTTGAAAAACGGCGACCCGGAGAGCTTTGCCAGCCGCCGCGCGATCTCGGTCTTGCCCACGCCCGTGGGGCCGATCATGATGATGTTTTTGGGCGCGATCTCGTCGCGCAGCTCGGGATCGATCTGCTGGCGACGCCAGCGGTTGCGCATGGCGATGGCCACCATGCGTTTGGCGTCCTTCTGGCCGATGATGTATTTGTCGAGCTCGGAAACGATTTCCCGAGGCGTCAGACTGGCGTGCATTTCCACTCCTTACAGCGATAAAACCGCGCACCTAGGCGCGGTCGATGGTCTCCACCACGATGCGGTCGTTGGTGTAGACGCAGATTTCCGCGGCAATGCCCATGGCCTTTTCCACGATCTCGCGCGGGGGCATGCTGGTGTAGCGCAAAAGCGCCCGTGCGGCGGCCAGGGCGTACGGCCCGCCCGAACCGATGGCGGCCACGCCGTCGTCCGGCTCGATCACGTCGCCGTTGCCGGAAAGTAGCAGCACGTTCGTGGCGTCGGCCACGATGAGCATGGCCTCCAGGCGACGCAGATACTTGTCCTTGCGCCAGTCCTTGGCCAGCTCCACGCTCGCGCGCACGAGGTTGCCGCCGAATTCCTCCAGCTTGGCCTCGAAGCGCTCGAACAGCGTGAACGCGTCTGCCGTGGAGCCGGCAAAGCCGATCACGACCTTGTCCTTGTAGATGCGGCGCACCTTGCGCGCGCCATGCTTCATGGCCACGGCCTGCCCGAGCGTCACCTGCCCGTCGCC
>DQED01000212.1 GCA_003525525.1 Desulfovibrio sp. | reverse complement strand
GGCAGGGCCCCCGGATGGGGGCGGGCGCGGCGTCGCCCGAGCGCAAGGATGCGGCCGGCGTCGCCGCCGACGAGTATTACGAGATCAAGACGCGCATCCACGACCGGCTGATCGACCTGATCGACCTGTCGCTGCTCGACACGCTGGACGGCGCGTCGCTGGGGCTCGAGATCGGCAAGCTCGTCGAACGGCTGTTGCGTGACGAATTCGCCCAGACGCCGCTCAATCTGGCCGAGCGCGAGCGCCTCATCAACGAGGTCAAGGACGAGATGCTCGGCCTTGGCCCCCTGGAACCGTTCCTCAAGGACCCGAGCGTCAACGACATCCTGGTCAACTCCTACCGCCAGATCTACGTGGAGCGCTCGGGCAGGCTCGTGCTCACCGAGTCGCGCTTCAAGGACAACGACCACTTAAAGAAGATCATCGACCGCATCGTGTCCCGGGTGGGCCGGCGCGTGGACGAATCCTCGCCCATGGTGGACGCGCGCCTGCCCGACGGCTCGCGCGTCAACGCCATCATCCCGCCGCTGGCCATCGACGGGCCGGCGCTGTCCATCCGCAAGTTCGCCAAGGAAAAGCTGACCATCGAGGATCTGATCCGCTTCCGGGCCATGACGCGCGACATCGCCGAGGTGCTCCAGGGCATCGTGCTGGCGCGGCTCAACATCCTCATCTCCGGCGGCACGGGCACGGGCAAGACCACCATGCTCAACTGCCTGTCGGGGTTCATTCCCCACGACGAGCGCATCGTGACCGTGGAGGACGCGGCGGAACTGCAACTCAAGCAGGACCACGTGGTGCGCCTGGAGTCGCGCCCGCCCAACATCGAGGGACGCGGCGAGGTCACCCAGCGCGATCTCGTGCGCAACTGCCTGCGCATGCGCCCGGACCGCATCATCGTCGGCGAGGTGCGCGGCGCCGAGGCCCTGGACATGCTCCAGGCCATGAACACCGGTCACGACGGCTCGCTGGCCACCTTGCACGCAAACACCCCGCGCGACGCGCTCATGCGCCTGGAGACGCTCGTGGCCATGGCGGGGCTGGCCATCTCGCCCCTCTCGCTCAAACGCTACATCGCCTCGGCCGTGGACGTCATCGTCCAGATTTCCCGCTTTTCCGACGGCAGCAGGAAGCTCGTGAGCTTCCAGGAGATCACGGGCATGGAGGGCGAGGTTATCACCATGCAGGAGATCTTCGCCTTCGAGCAGCGGGGCGTGGCCGGCGACGGCAAGGTGCGCGGGGCGTTTCTGGCCCGGGGCATCCGGCCCAAGTTCGCGTCCAGGTTCGAGGCCAAGGGCATCCGCATGCCCAACGGCGTGTTCGATCCACGAAACGTGGTCGAGACCTGAGGAGGCCGCCATGACGCCGCCCTCCGCCGCCGTGCCGCCCATTCTCTCCCTGGCCCTGCTGTTGTCGCTGGTCTATCTGTTTCTGGCCGTGGTGTTCGTCATCCGCCGCGCCACGGACAAAAGCGGCAAGGAGCTGGCCCGGCGCATCGAGGAGGTGGCGCGCGGCCGCGGTCTTGCCCCGGACGTTGCCGCCGATCTGGTCAAACGCCACGAGATGAGCAGCCTGCGCTGGCTCGACGTGTTCCTCTCGCGCCATGCCTGGAGCCAGCGCATGAACAAGGTGCTCGACCAGGCCGACATCAAGGCCCCGCTTGGCATCTTCGTCCTGCTTTCCCTGGTGTTCCTGGTCACGGGCTATCTGGCCGCGTCGTTGTACGTGTCCAACTTCCTGGTGCGGCTGGCTGTCGGCGCGGGGCTCGGCGCGCTGCCGTTCAAGTGGATCGCCATGCGCAAGGCGGCGCGCATGAAGGAGTTCGAGCGCCAGCTGCCCGAGGCCCTGGAGCTCGTGGCCCGCGCGCTCAAGGCCGGGCACACCTTTTCCAGCGGCATGGGCATGGTCGAAAGCGAATTCGCCGACCCCATCCGCGTGGAGTTCCACAAGACCCTGGAGGAGATCAATTTCGGCGTGGGCGTGACCGTGGCGCTCGACAACCTCATGGACCGCGTGGATTGCCCGGACCTCAACTTTTTCGTGGTCTCGGTCAAGATCCAGAACGAGACCGGCGGCAACCTGGCCGAGATCGTGGAAAACATCTCCTGGCTCATCCGCGAGCGCTTCAAGCTCAAGGGCCGTATCCGCGTGCTCTCGGCCGAGGGCCGCATGGCCGCCTGGGTGTTGTGCCTGCTGCCGTTTTTCGTCTGCGGCGCGGTGCAGATGTTAAACCCCGACTACCTGGGCCTGCTTTTCAGCGAGCCGATCGGCCACATGCTGCTCTACCTCGTGGGCGGGCTCATGCTCATGGGCATCCTCGTCATCCGCAAGATGGTGCGCATCGAGGTCTAGGAGGCGGTCATGGAGATGCTTTTTATTTCCCTGCTCGTGGCGGCAAGCGTGGGTTTCGCGGCCTACGCCGTGACCATCCTGCGCGAGGAGCGCCGGCAGCGCCGGGAAATGGCCGATCGCGCCATGGCCGTGGCCAATCCCGGCGGCCCGGGCGGGGCGGCGCGTCCGGGCGTGCTCGGCTGGCTGCTCGGGCTCGCGCGGGGCACGGCCGCCCGTTTCGGCGAGTCGGTCAAGCCCCGGGAAGCCAAGGAGCTGACCAAGACCCGCACCCAGCTCGTGCACGCGGGCTTCCGCCAGCCCGGCGCGGTGGAGATCTACTGGGGGCTCAAGGCCGGCGCGGCCCTGGTCGGGCTCACGCTCGGGGCGTTGGCCGCCTTTTCCGGCCGCGTGCCCACGCAGTACAAGATGTTCGTGGTCCTCGCCTGTGCGGCCGGGGCCTTCTACCTGCCGGGCATGCTGCTCGACATGCGGGTGAAAAAACGCCAGAAGGCCATCCAGCACGGCCTGCCCGACGCCCTGGACCTGCTGGTGGTCTGCGTGGAGGCCGGCATGGGGCTCGACGCGGCCATCTACCGCGTCTGCATGGAGCTGGCCCACAAGGAGCCGATCCTAAGCTCCGAGCTGCGCCTGCTCACGCTCGAGCTGCGCGCCGGCAAGTCCCGCCGCGAGGCGCTCAAGAATCTTTCGACCCGGGTGGGGCTCGAGGACCTGGGCAGCCTTGTCGCCATGCTCATCCAGACCGACATGTTCGGCACCTCGATCGCCCAGACCCTGCGCGTCTACGCCGATTCCATGCGCACCAAGCGCTTTCAGCTGGCCGAGGAGCTTGCGGCCAAGCTGCCGGTCAAACTGCTCTTTCCGCTGATCTTCTTCATCTTCCCGACGCTGCTCATCGTGATTCTCGGGCCGGCGGGCATCAGCCTCATGAAGATGTTCGGCGGGCTCAACAAGTAAGGAGTCGCGGTATGCCCGGCGCGGACGATGTGGCGCGCTCCGTGGGGGAGCTTTCCAAGCGGCAGGGACAGGCCCTGGACGCCCTGTCCGGCGCGGCCGCCGGCGCGGGAAGCGCGGCGCATGGGTTCGCGGATTTCTTTCGCAGCACGGACAACCTGCTCGCCCTTGTCGTGTGTCTGCTCGCCGTGGCCGGCATCTACCGGCTCCTGCGCGCGGAAAACATCATTCCCGCCCCGTCGCGCGGGTCCGGGGGGAGCTTCTTCGCCGCGTTCCTGGCCCGGCGGCTGGCGCTTCGGCTGATCGGCTTCGCGCTGCTCGCGGCCCTGGCCCTGGTCCTCGCCATGGGGCGTCTGCCGGGGCTCGTCGCGGCGCTGCGCGGGCTCTTCTGATCGCGTCCGGCAAAAACAAGGATGCCCGACTGCGCGTCGGGCATCCTTGCCGCGGACTCCCGCCGGGGGGACGGCGGGTTATTCCTGATAGGGCTTGTACTGTTCGAGGATCTTGTCCGCCACGGCCTTGCGCAGCGCCGCCACGTCGCTGTCCGCGGCGTAGGCGTCGCCGGCGGCCAGGGCCGCGGCCGCATCCTCGAATCCCGCGTTTTGCGCGGCGGCGTCGAACTTGGCGTCCCAGGTTTTCGGCTGGTCGCGCGAGAGCGTCACGTAGTCGCTGGCGCTGACCATGCCGAGGTACGCCTGGTAGAAGGCCATGACCTCGGGCTTTCCGGCGGCGAACGCGCCCGTCGGGGCCGCCACGGCCAGGCACAGGGCCCACGCGGCGAGGATGCCGGCGCTTCTTTTCATGATCCTGCTCCTTCCGGGGCTTTTTCCCGGCGTCAGTTGGCCAGGCTCGTGCCCGAGTCGGGCTCCGAGGTCCGCTTGGCCGAGGCGGAAAGGGTCAGCCCTTCGAAAAACGGCGTCATGATCGGCGACAGGGGCTGATACGTGTAGTTGATGGTGATCAGAAACGGCGTGCACGGCGTTTCCTCGCAGGCCGGCTTGCTTGCCGGCGACATGGTGAGCGCCGGAGGCTTGGAGGCGCCCTGCTGGTCCTTGTTCTGCTGCACCGAGGGCACGAGCTTGTCCAGGTGGCTGTTGAAGTAGCTCTGGGCGCCGGATTCGCCGGTGATGGTGGTGTCCTGGGACACCGTGCGCGCCATCACGGCCACGGCGCTGTCGAGCGTCATCTGCAGGCGCAGGATGTTGGCCACCTCGATGATGCCGAAAAGCAGCAGCACGAAGGCAGGCAGCAGGAGCGCCATTTCCACGGCGGTGACCCCGCGTTCCCGGTGGCGCGATTGCGGCTGCGGCGGCGCTGTGTGGCGCATTCCCGACATGGCGTTTCCCTTGCGCGACCTCACGGCGTGCCCGTGGTCGCTTCCTTCTTGGTCATGAGGCGCTGGCCGAGCTGCTGGCCGATCTTCTTGAACATCGCCTGGATGTCCGAGTCGTTGGGCGCGTCGTAGTAATGGTCGGTCGTGCCGGCCTTGGACGAAGCGATCTGCTGCATGAGGCTCTTGTCCGTGGAGTCCGAATCGCCGAAGCGGATGGTGAAGATTTCCACCGGGTAGTTGGCGTCGTTTTTCGCGGCGTTGGCCTCGTCGAGGACGTACTGGTTGAGCAGGCCGCCGTCCACGCAGCTCGGGATCTGCGCGAGCGTGGCCGCGGCCGTGGACAGGGTCGCGTAGGGCGAGGTCGACGTCGTGGGCTTGAGCCCCATGCCGAAATAAGCGTTGGTCCAATAGGTGTTGATGGTCTTGGAGCCCGAGGCGTAGTTGCCGCCGCAGCGTCCGTCCTCGGTGTCGCCGTCGGTGAGCAGGATCATGATCTTGCGCACCTTCTTGTCCGTGTTGCCTTCGGTGTAGGGCGCTTCGGGCGAGAGCACCCTGTGCCCCCACTTGATGCCCTCGGAAATGAGGGTGCCGGAGGTGACCGCGCCGGCGTTGATCGCGGCGATGTTGTCGAGGATGGTCCTTTTGTCCGAGGACAGGGCGCGGATGGGCGACATGCCGGAGCAGGTCTTGTCCTGGGAGGTGCTTACGCCGCTTATGGTGTAGCCGTAGAAGATGGAACTGCGCGAGCGGGTGTCGCTGTATTCGGTCTTGAGCTTGCCGTCGTTGAGGGAGCCGTCGGCGTTGCGGCAGCCCGTACCCACGCCGTCGGGGTTCTGTTCCGCCGCGACCGGGTCCTTGCCGTCGATGCGCACCTTGCCCTGGAAGGGCACGAGCCCGATCTTGGACCGGGTGTTGGCGGCGTTGTCCGAGGGCATGATCAGCTCGACCAGGTTGGTGGCCGCCTCCTTGACGTTGGCGATGGGCGTGCCCTTCATGCTGCCCGTGGCGTCGAGGACCATGACCAGCTCGATGTCGTTGTAGCCGGCGCAGGCCTCGGCCGAGACCGTCTGCGCGTCCACGCCCACGACCTTGGTCAGGGTCATGTCCACCACGGCGTCGGCGTCGACGCACACGCTGCGCGTCGCGCCGCCCGAGGCCACCGCCACGTTGACGGCGTCGGGGTCGTTCTGTTCCAGGTTGGCTTTGACCGCCGTCTCCACCGCGCCGTTGTTCACGTCGGGGTCGTCGGCCAGGTGCAGGCTGCCGGCCAGCGCCGCCGCGTCCACGGCGTTTTGCAGCTTGTTGCGCGCCACGTACACCCGGCCGAGGTCCATGGCCACGCCGGCCGCGGCGATGGCCCCGACCAGGGTCGCGGCCAGCAGCACGCTCGCCGCGCCGCGCGCGTCGCCGCTAGTTCGCCTCAGGCAGGGCCATGGTCGAACGCGCGGAAATAACGAGCGGATCCTTGCCAAAGGTGAACGAGCTCGCCTCGCCGGACTGCGTGGTGAAAAGGGGGGAGTAGGCATGGTTGACCTGCACTGTTACGTTGTTGTCGTTGTCGCGGGGGCTGATCGCAACCGTTGGGCCTGCGCCGCGCAGTACGGAGTTGCCCGAGGCGTCGCGGAGGATGCTGTTCTTGATGAAGTTTTCCACGCCCGAGGCGTCGCCGTTTTGCCGCGCGAGCATCCGCGCCCCTTCCATGGCTGCGTTTTGCAGTTGCGCGTATTCCGTGATCGCCGTGGTCGCTTCGACCAGGATCAAAAGCAACGGGACGAGGAACAGCATCCCGATGGCCATTTCCACGGCCGCGCTGCCGCGAGCGTCTGTTTTTTTGCGTTGCATGGCGTCCGTCTCCCTTGGGGACATTCCCGGGAGGCCGGGGGTTTCCCCCTAATTTGGAAGAATCATGCCAAGAAAAGTCGCGGGGCGACGTCGATTCCCGAAGCGTAACAGGCCGTCGGCGCAGGATTTCCGTAGCCGCCCGCCACGTGGCGGCGCAGCTGGTTCCATGAATCGTGGAAGGAGGTACGCCTTCCGGACCACGGTTTGGGGATCGGCCGCGCAGAGCCGGGCCCGCGCGGCGCGATGGCGACGCGGATGCGTGTTTACCCCCCGCGCGGGCTCTGCTATGGCTTGCGGCAGGACATGGGGAGGGAGCGCGTGAAGGGACGTTTGCGTTTGGCCTGCGCGGTGCTGGCGCTGGCCGTTTGCCTGTTTGGGCTTGCCGCTTGCGGCGGTTCGGGAGCCAAGGGCAAATCGGGCCTGGGGACGGGGCAGGGTGCCGCCGCCCTGGCCGCCGGCGACGCCGCCCTGGCCCATGGCCAGCCCCAGGACGCCGGCCGGCTCTATCTGGAGGCGCTTGCTGCCGGGGCCGCCCCCGCACAGGTGCATACCCGCATGGGCGACCTGTACCTGGGCATGGGCGAGTATCCCAAGGCCGCCCTGGCCTACAAGGAAGCCCTCAAAAGCGATTCCAAATTCGCCCCGGCCCTGCAGGGCCTGGGATTTGCCCTCTATCTCGGCGGCAACAGAAGCGAAGCCGCCGCCGTTCTGGCCAAGGCCCTGGAGCGCGATCCGGGCCTGTCCCGGGCCGCGGCGCTGCTCGGGGCGATCGAGGCCCGCGAGGGGCGTCCCGAAGCCGCCCTGGCCGTCTACGACCGCTCCCTGGCCGTGTCCTTCGACCCGGACGTGGAGAACAACCGCGGCCTGGCCCTGCTGCTCACCGGCCGCACCGAGGACGCCGTGGCCGCCTTCCGCAAGGCCGGCGCGGTGAAGAAATCCGCCAAGATCGCCAACAACCTGGGGCTCGCCCTGTGCCGGCTGGGCCACTACGACGACGCCTACGCGGCTTTTGCCGGCGTCGGCTCGGAGGCCACGGCCCTGAACAACCTCGGCGTGTGCTACATGGAAGCCGGCAACAAGGCCAAGGCGCAGGAGTATTTCGAGCGCGCCATCGCCGCCAACCCGAAGTTCTACGCCGTGGCCCAGGAGAACCTGAGCCGCCTGTCCGCCGCCGAGGAAGTGAGCCTGCCGAGCGCCGTGACACCGCAAACGCCCGCCGCGCCGGCCCCTGCGACGTCCG
>DQED01000038.1:5946-6093 GCA_003525525.1 Desulfovibrio sp. | reverse complement strand
GGCTGCACGGCGGTGACAAAGCGCTGGCCCGGGGCGCGCAGCAGTGCGTCGGCCTGGCACAGCAGCGTTTCGATGCCCTGGACGGCAAGCTCCCGCAGCCCCTGGCGCACGGCGTCGCGCAGGCCGTGCCGCTGCCGGCCCAGGTGC
>DQED01000038.1:0-5905 GCA_003525525.1 Desulfovibrio sp. | reverse complement strand
GCTGCCCGGCCTCTTCGGAGAGGTCCAGGCGCAGAACGCGGTCCTCGTCCACGGGCAACACGGCCATGCCGTCGCGGTCCACGGCTTCGTCCACAACGTCGCGGCATTGCGCCAGGGCGGCGCTGGTTTCGGCCGGCACGGGCCTGCCGGCGAGGATGGCGGTGGCGGCCTGGCGGCGCAGGGCGGCCGAGTCGGCCATGAGCGCGGCAAAGGCGTCCAGGCTGAGCGTGTCCTCGCGCGAAGGGGGTGAGCGGTGCTTCATGGGCTGGTCCTTTTGGTATTTCACAGGAAAAACGGGCTGCTGGCAAAGGAAAAATAGCTTCGGGCCGGCCGTGCGCCGCCCGTGCGGCCGGCGGTTGCCTCGCGGGTGCGCCTGGGCTACATTTCGAGGCATGCGCCGGGCCGGTCGCCGGCGTTTTTTGCGATTGCAAGGAGGCTCTATGCGGCTGCTCACCCGTTCGGATTTCGATGGGCTCATCTGCGCCGTGCTGCTCAAGGAAGCCGGCGTCATGGACGAATGGGTGTTCGTGCACCCCAAGGACGTGCAGGACGGCAAGGTCGCATGCGGCGCGAACGACATCCTGGCCAATGTGCCCTACGCCCCGGGCTGCGGCCTGTGGTTCGACCACCACACGAGCGAGGCAGAGCGCCTGGGCGACATCGAGTTTCAGGGCGCGTCCAAGCACTATCCGAGCTGCGCGCGCGTCATCTGGGAATATTACGGCGGGCATGAAAAGTTTCCCGCCAGTTTCGACGAAATGCTCGCCTACGTGGACCGCTGCGACAGCGGCGACCTGACGCCCGGGGACGTGGCCGATCCCAAGGGCTGGATCCTTTTGAGCTTCATCATGGACCCGCGCACGGGACTCGGGCGCTACCGCGACTACCGCATCAGCAACTACCAGCTCATGATGCGCCTGGTCGATCTGTGCCGCCACGAATCCGTGGACGCGATTCTGGCCGACCCGGACGTGGCCGAGCGCGTCGCGCGCTATTTCGCCCAGGAGGAGCAGTTCGCGGCCATGTTGCGCGCGCGCTCCACGATCGTCGGCAAGGTGCTGCTCATTGACCTGCGCGAGCAGGAAGAAATCTATACGGGCAACCGCTTCACGGCCTACGCCCTGTTCCCCGAGTGCAACGTGAGCGTGCAGGTCATCTGGGGCAAGGCGAAGCAGAACGTGGTGCTCACCGTCGGCAAGTCCATTTTCGACTGTTCCAACCCCGTGGACATCGGCCGGCTCATGCTTTCCTACGGCGGCGGCGGACACGTCAACGTCGGCACCTGCCAGGTGCCCGAGGACCAGGCCGCGCAGGTCATCGCCGACGTGACGGCCGTGCTCAATGCCGGCGGGTAAGGCGGCGACGCCTGTGGCCGGGCAGCGTCCCGAAGCGCGGGTTCTGGGGCGCATCGGCTACGCCGAGGCCCTGACGCTCCAGGAGGAAACGGCCGCCGCGGTCAAGGCCGGAACGTCCGCCGGCGTGATCTTCATCCTGGAGCACGGCCCGGTCATCACGCTCGGGGCCAACAAGCCCGTCAACACGGTGCTGTGCGCGCCGCCAGGCGTCGCGGTCGTGCAGACGGACCGGGGCGGCGGGGCCACCGCGCACAATCCCGGCCAGCTCGTGGTCTACCCGGTCGTCGCGCTGCGCGCCCTCGGTTTTGGCGTCAAATCCTTCGTGGCCTGGCTGCTGGAACTCGGCCGGGAACTGCTTGCGGACTATGGCGTTGCCGCGACGTGCCGCAGCAATCCCCTGGGGCTCTGGGTGGGCGAGCGCAAGATCGCGTCGCTCGGCATCCACGTCTCCCGGGGCGTGGCTACCCACGGCATCGCCGTCAACCTGGACAACGACCTGCGCCTTTTTAACGCCATCGTGCCCTGCGGCCTGGCCGGCGTGGCCATGACCTCGGTTGCCGCGGAAACGGGAAAGCCCGTGGACATGGCTGCCGCCATGGCGCGCATGGCCGGACGCGTCACGGAAGCCCTCGCGCAACGTCCCTAACGAACCAACGAGATTCCGCCTTGCCGACCGATTCCCCAGCCACGCCCGACGACCTGCTCGACGCCTACCGCTTCGACCTGCCGCCCGGGCATATCGCCGAGCGGCCGTGCGCGAAACGCGACGCCTGCCGGCTCATGATCGTGGAACGCGCGACCGGAAAAACCGGGCACGCCGTCTTTTCCGACCTGCCCGACCTGCTGCCGCCGGGCGCGCTGCTCGTGGTCAACGACACCAAGGTCGCGCCGGTGCGCCTTTTCGGCCAAAAGCCCACGGGCGGCGCGGCCGAGCTGCTCCTGACCACGCCCGTGGCGCTGCTCGCCCCGGCGACCGACCCGGACACGGGCTGGTCCCACGCCCCGGCCTCGGGGCTTTTGCGCGTGTCCCGGCCGCCGAAGCCCGGGGACCGCGTGGATTTCGCGCCGGATTTGTACCTGACCGCCACGAGGCGCGGCGCGTTCGGCCACACCGATTTCGTCCTCTCCTGGCGCGGCAGCCTGCCGGAGATCCTTTCGCGCATCGGGCATGTGCCCCTGCCGCCCTACATCCGCCGCGCCGACGACGCAAACGACCGCGAGACCTACCAGACCGTCTACGCCCGCGACGACAAGCTGGGTTCGGCCGCCGCGCCCACGGCCGGCCTGCATTTCACCGAGGAACTGCTCGGCGTGCTCGCCGCGCGCGGCTTCGGCCTGGCCCGGGTCACCTGCCATGTGGGCATCGGCACCTTCTCGCCCGTGCGCGTGGCCGACATCCGCGAGCATGCCATGCACAGGGAGTGGATCGAGGTGCCGGAAGCGACCGCCGCCGCCGTGCGCGAGGCCAAGGCAAAGGGCAGGGCGGTCATCGCCGTGGGCACCACCGCCGCACGCACGCTCGAGGGCGTGGTGCGCGAGGCCGGGGAAATGACGGCCTTCGCCGGCGAAACCGACATCTTCATACGCCCCGGCTACGTGTTTCGAACGCTCGACGGCATGGTCACGAATTTCCATTTGCCTGGATCATCCCTGGTGATTATGCTGGCCGCCCTGGTCGGACGGCAGCGGCTGCTCGCCGCCTACGGCGAGGCCATCGCCTCCGGCTACCGCTTTTTTTCCTACGGCGACGCCATGTTGGTGCGCTGACCGCCCCGCAAGCGTCCCCTCACCGCAAGGTTTTCCCGGGCAGGGAGAGCGGCGGGCTCTCCCGATCGGCGGCGTTCGCGCCGTGCCCGATGCCCCCGCAAAGGAGTGAACCGATGTCGCGGATCGTCATCGACGAGGAACGGTGCAAAGGCTGCCTGCTGTGCGCGCAGGTCTGCCCCAAGGCCATCATCGCCGCCTCCTCGCGTTTCAATGCCAAGGGCTACAAGGTGGCCGAGGTCCTCGAGGCCGAGAAGGAAAAATGCACCGGCTGCGCCGCCTGCGCGCAGATGTGCCCGGACGTGGCCATCAAGGTCTGGCGCAGCGTGAAAAGCAAAGCCAAGGAGAACGACTGATGTCGGCCAAACGCGTCTTCATCAAGGGTAACGAGGCCATCGGCCAGGGTGCTCTGGCCGCCGGCTGCCGTTGCTACTTCGGCTATCCCATCACCCCGCAAAACGACATCCCGGAGATGCTCTCCTCGGCCATGCCCGCCGCCGGAGGCCAGTTCGTCCAGGCCGAGTCCGAGGTCGCGGCGGCCAACATGCTGCTCGGCGCGGCGGCCTGCGGCGTGCGCGCCATGACCACCTCCTCGAGCCCGGGCGTGTCGCTCATGCAGGAGGCCATCTCCTACATGGCCGGCTCGGAACTGCCCGGCGTCATCGTCAACATGAACCGCGGCGGCCCCGGCCTCGGCGACATCGGCCCCTCCCAGGGCGACTACTTCCAGTCCGTCAAGGGCGGCGGCCACGGCGACTACCGCACCCTGACCCTGGCCCCGGCCACCTGCCAGGAATGCTACGACCTGACGTTCACGGCCTTCGAACTGGCCTACAAGTACCGCAACCCGGTGCTCATCCTCGGCGACGCCATCGTCGGCCAGATGAAGGAGCCGGTCACGCCGCGCGAGCCGCTCCCCATCGATCCCGCCGAGGGCGGCGACTGGAAGCTGACCGGCAGGGGCGAGCGCGCCCCGAGGCTCCTCAAGTCGCTCTTCCTCGAGGACGGGGCCCTGGCCGGCCAGAACAGGCTCTTGCAGAAGAAATACGAGGCCATGCGCGCCGAAGTCCTCTACGAGGATTTCGAAACCGCCGCCGCCGACCTCGTGGTCGTGGCCTACGGCTCCATCGGCCGCATCGCCAAGACCGCCGTGCGCGCGCTGCGTGACGCGGGTCTCAAGATCGGCCTGCTGCGGCCCATCACCCTCTATCCCTTCCCGGAAGAGGCCCTGCGCGCCCTGGCCGCCGCCGGCAAGCGCTTCCTCACCATCGAGCACAACCTCGGCCAGATGGTGGACGACGTGCGCCTGGCCGTGCGCGGCCTGGCCGATTCCGATTTCTACGGGGTCTTCCCCGGCAACCTGCCCACGCCGGACGAATTCGTGGAGCCCATCCGGGCGGCCGCAAAGGGGGCCTAAATGTCTTCCATTCCTGAAATCAAAGAGGAACTGGTCTTCGACCGGCCGAAAGTCCTGGCCGACGTGCCTTCCCATTACTGCCCTGGCTGCCAGCACGGCGTCATCCACCGCATGGTCGCCGAGTGCCTGGAAGAGTTCGGCCTGGTCGAAAAGACCATCGCCGTCAGCTCCATCGGCTGCTCGGTGTTCCTGTACAACTACATCTTGGTCGACACCGTCGAAGCGCCCCACGGCCGCGCCCCGGCCGTGGCCACCGGCGTCAAGCGCGCCCGCACCGACGCCTTCGTCTTCGCCTACCAGGGCGACGGCGACCTGGCCTCCATCGGCCTGGCCGAAATCATGCACGCCGCCAACCGCGGCGAGCGCATTTCCGTCGTCTTCGTCAACAACACCGTCTACGGCATGACCGGCGGCCAGATGGCCCCCACGACCATGATCGGCCAGAAGACCACCACCTGCCCGGCCGGCCGCTGCGCCGAACGCGAGGGCGGCCCCATGCGCATGGCCGAACTCATCGCCTCCCTGGACGGCGTCGCCTACAGCGCCCGCGTGGCCGTCAATTCCATCAAGAACATGGCACAGGCCAAGCGCGCCCTGCGCCGCACCTTCGAAACGCAGATCAAGGGCGAAGGGTTCGGCTTCGTGGAATTCCTCGCCACCTGCCCCACGAACTGGAGAGTCTCGCCCGTGGCCGCCAACGAACGCGTGGCCAAGGAGATGATCCCCGGCTTTCCGCTCGGCGTCTACAAAGACGCGGCCAAGGAGGACTAGGGTCATGAGTTTGTATCAGGACGTGATCATGGCCGGCTTCGGCGGCCAGGGCGTGATGCTCATCGGCAACCTGCTGGCCTACGCCGGCATGGAACATGGCTTGAACGTCACCTACATCCCGGTCTACGGCCCGGAGATGCGCGGCGGCACGGCCAACTGCACGGTCGTGGTCTCCGACGACGCCATCGGCTCGCCGATCATCCGCAGCCCAAAAAGCCTCATCATCATGAACCGGCCCTCCCTGGACAAGTTCCAGCCCCAGCTGGTGGACGGCGGCGTGCTCGTGCTCAACTCCTCGCTGATCGACGCCGGCCTTGCCGACAGCGCCCGGGTCAAGGTCGTGGCCGTGCCCTGCAACGAGATCGCCGATGGCCTGGGCAACACGCGCATGGCCAACATGGTGGCGCTCGGGGCCTACATCGCGGCCACGGGCGTGCTGCCCCTGTCCGTGGTCGAGGAAAGCCTCTCCCACGTCATCGCCAAGCACTACAGCCACCTCATCCCCAAAAACGCCGAAGCCCTGCGCGCCGGGGCCGCCGCGTACAAGAATTGAAGAAGAGGAAGTAGAAGAAAGAAGAGAAGAGGAAGATGCCTCCGG